>JBJKPV010000213.1:0-9020 GCA_046706015.1 Allostellaceae bacterium
GTTGCAGCAGCGCGCGCCCAAGGACGGCGTCGAGCGTCATGACGACATCGCCTATGGGCCGGATGCGCGCCACCGCCTCGACGTCTTCGCGCCGGCGAAGAAGCCCGCGAAGGCACCGATCGTCGTCTACGTCCATGGCGGCGGCTACGTCGCCGGCGAGCGCAGCCCCCTGCCCGGCCTCATCTATGACAACGTGCCGACCTTCTTCGCGCGGCACGGCATGATCGGCGTCAACACGACCTATCGTTTAGCGCCGCAGCACAAATGGCCGAGCGGCGCCGCCGATATCGGCAAGGTGGTCGAGTGGCTGCACGAGAACGCGGCGCGGTTTGGCGGCGATCCCGAGCGGATTTTTCTCGTGGGCCAATCGGCGGGCGCGACCCATGTCGCGACCTGGACCTTCGTACCCGAGGTGCATGGCAGCGCGGGACCGCGCATCGCCGGCGCGATGCTGCTCTCGGGCGTCTACGCGCCCCAGCATCCGGAATTCAGCCCAGGCAAGCCGGCGCCGAACTCCGTCGCCTATTACGGCGAGGACGACAGCAAGTACGCGGCGATGAGTCCGCTCAACCACGTCAAGCCCGGTCATCCGCCGGTGCTGATCGCGGTCACGGAATTCGATCCTTATCCGCTGGCCTGGCCTTCTGCGGCGCTCGCGGCGGCGCTCGCCAAATGCGATAAGAAAATGCCGTGGTTTGTCTTCAGCCGCGGCCACAACCACGTCTCGCCGGCGATGCAGATCAATTCTGCTGTCGACACGCTCGGGCCCGAGCTGCTGGAATTCGTGCAGAATCCGGCGTAAACGCGCGCGTCATTGCGAGCGAAGCGAAGCAATCCAGAACGCCCATGCCGCCTGGATTGCCTCACCGACTTCGCGAGTTCGCAATGACGGCGAGGATTACCGCCGCGCGCGCTTCTTCGCTTTCGCCTTGACCTTGCGCCGCGCCGGCCGCTTCGCCGCAGGCTTGCGCGCGGTCGAAGCACTGCGCTTCCACAGCTCCTTGGTCGCGAGCTTGGCGCCTTCGGCAAGGGCGCCGAGCTTCGCCCACGCGATCTTACCTTCCTTGACGCGGGGCCCGAGGCCGCAATCGGTCCCCGCCATGACGTTGTCGCGACCGACGAGCTTCGCATAGCGCACCAAGCGCTGCGCGACCAGCTCCGGGTTCTCGATGAAATCGGTGCAATGCCCGACCACGCCCGGAATGAGCTTTGCGCCCGCGGGCAGCTTCACCGTCTCGAATACGTTCCATTCATGCTCATGCGCCGGGTTCGAGGCTTCGATCGAATATTCGCTCGCCTTCACCCGGAAAATGAGATCAGAAATGTTCTTCAGCGGAATGTCGTCCTGGTGCGGGCCGTGGAAGCTGCCCCAGCAGACATGGAGGCGAATCTTTTCGCGCGGAATGTCGCGCAGCGCGTGATTGAGCGCATCGACCCGGAGCCGCGCATATTTGCGATATTCCGGCACACTCATATCCGGATACATGAGCCAGCCATCGGGCAGATCGGGGTCGTCGATCTGGAGGCGGAATCCGGCATCGACGATCGCCTGATATTCCTCGCGCATGCAATCGGCGATCGCTTCGAGATAGGCCTCTTCGGAAGGATAATGTTCGTTCCTGAGCCAGTGCTCGATCGTGCCGGGCGTGTTGGACGGCATGTAGGCCTCGTCGTAATCGACATGGGCGAGCGCGGCCTTGAAATTGGCGATGTCCTGTTGCAAATCCGCATGCCCCACAAATTGCAGCGGCCCGGTGCAGGCGAAAACCTGCTTGGGCGGATCGAGATTGACGAATTTCGCGTGCCCGGCCGCGAAATATTCGCGGAACTTGCGAATGTCGCGCGCGCCGATGCTGAGCGGCTCGGGATCGCGGCCGGCGACATAGGGCCGCGCCTCGAAGCCCGAGATCCGGTTGGCGCAATATTGGGTGAAGGAGGTCTTGCTCAGCTCGCCGTCATTGACGCTGTCGATGCCGAGCTCGACCTGGCGGCGGACCGTCGCGGCGAGCTCGTCATGGAGCCGCCGCGTCAGTTCCGCCGCGTCATAAGGCCCGTGATTGGCCTTGGTCCAGACGAGCTTCGCCAGATCGGGCGAGCGCGGCAGCGCGCCGGCATGGGTCACACGAATGCGTTTTTCACTTCCGGCCATGAACGATATTTCCTCCTCGGTTTTCGGTGCTGTCGGGTTTCAACCGGCGAGGCGCGTGAACAGGCGCCGCGCGTTGCCCTCTTCGATCGCGTAGAGATCATCGCTGCTCAAGCCCAAGGTGCGGGTCGGCTCCCGCGTTGCCGCCATCGTGCCCCAGGGAAAATCGCTGCCGAAGAACACCTGCGTCGCGGGCACCAGCTTCAGCAGCGCGCCGAAGGTCACGGGATTGGCCATGCTCGCGGTATCGAAATTAAGGCGGCCGAGCTCGTGGAAAGCGCCCTTGGGCAGACGGTCGCCCAGCTGCCGGCTCCAGCCGTTGATCCGGCCCGCCATCCCCAGCAATGCGCCGCCGCAATGCGAGAAGATGAAGCGGATGTCGGGACAGCGCGTGAAAGTGCCACTCATCAGCAGGCTCGTGATCGCGCGCGTATTGTCGAACATGAATTCGAGGATTGCCATCGGCACGCCCGGCTGCATGTTGACGCAGCAATCGACCGCGGCGGCGTGCGAATAGACGATCGCGCGGCGGCGGTTGAGCTCGTCATAGACCGGCGCAAAGGCAGGATCGCCCGGATATTTGCCGTCGTAATTGGTCAGCAGACAGACCCCGTCAGCCCTCAGAACGTCGAGCGCGTATTCGATCTCGCGCAGGCTACCCTCGGTGTCGGGCAGCGGAATGGTTGCAAAGAAGCCGAAGCGGCCGGGATAGTCGCGCACCAACCCTGCCTTATACTCGTTCAGCGTGCGCGCGAGGCGGCGGCTCTCTTCGACCTCGCCGGTCCAGCAGCCCGGCGTCGAGATCGAAAGAATCGAGGTGGCGGCGCCGTTCTTGTCCATCTCCTCGATCGACCAGGAGGGCGTCCATTGGGTCAGCTTTGCGCCCCAATAGCCATTGCGCTTGATGCGCTCCTCTTGCAGCTCCAGGAACTGGGGCAACATGATGTGGTGATGAACGTCGACGATGCCGCCCATTTCATCCCCCCTCGCGTCGTCGTTTCCGGCGTCTGATCGCGGACGCGCCCGAAAAGCTACCAGCACGCCTGTGACGGCGCAACCGGAGTGCCGCCCACCACGCCCCAGCCGCCCGTTGCTCCCACCGTCGTCGCGGTGATAAGACCAGGAGTGGGCGTGTGGGAGCGATAAGGGAAAAAAGGATGGCGGTCGATTTTGATAAGTTTCGCCTGCGCCGCTTCGTCGAGCGGCTCGACGCGATGGGCGAAGTCGAGACAAGCGACGAGGCGATCGCTTTGGGTGCGCTCGCAACCGCGGTGGAGGCGTCGACCAAGGTGGCGCTCTTCCGCAATGTCGGGCCGGAGCGGTTCGAGATCGTTTCCGGCATATCGAGTAGCCGGCGGCGTCTCGCCGCCGCCTTCGGCGTCGAGGAAGCGCGGCTGCTGCCGGAATATCTCCGCCGCTTGCAACAGCCGCAGCAAGTGGTCGAAGTTACCTCGCGCGAGGCGCCGGTTCACCAACGCGTGATCACCGGCGAAGAAATCGATCTCACCCGCCTGCCCTTCTATCTGCAGCACGAATTCGACGGTGCGCCCTATATCTCGGCCGCGATCGACTTCACGATCGATCCCGCAACCGGAAAGCCCAATGTCGGTTGCCGCCGCTTGATGCTCAAGAGTCGAAATGAACTGCGTTCGAACCTGACCCAGCCTTCGGACCTTCGGCGCATCTATATGGCCTCAATCGAGCGCAAGGAGCGCTTGCCCGTGACCTTTGTTATCGGCTCGCATCCTTGCGACTTCCTTGCCGCGACGTCGAAGGCGCCGCTCGACGAATTCCAGCTCATCGCTACCATCCGCGGGGAGACACTGCCCATGGTGCGCGGCGTCACCAACAATATCCCCGTGCCCGCCGATGCCGAGCTCTCGATCGAGGGCTATTTCGACGAGCGCGGTTATTCCGAGATCGAAGGTCCTTATGGCGAGCTCTATGGGCTCTATGGGCCGATGCATCCCGATCCGATCTTTCACGTCACCGCCGTCACGATGCGCAAGGATGCTTTGCATCAGACCTTGCTCCACGGCGGACGGCATTTGAGCCGCAACGACGCGGCTCAGCTGAGCGCGCTCAATTTCGAGGCGCTGGCGTGGCGCAGCTTGAAGGCCGCCACCATCGATGTCCGCGACGTCCATCTACCGCCGGCCGCCACCGGCCTTCACCATCTCCGCGTCGCGATCCATCAGAAGGCGGCGGGCGAGAGTCACGCCGCCATCGCCGCCTTGCTCAAACTGCCACTCATCAAGCACGTCTTCGTGGTCGACGACGATATCGACATCCGCTCCGAAGAGCAGATGGAATGGGCTTTCGCCACACGGTTCCGCATCGATCGCGATGTCGTGAGCCAGTCCGATCATTTCGCACTGTCGATGGACCCGACAGGCGAGAACGGGAAGATGGTGAAGGCCGGCTTCGATCTGACCCGCGCTTTCGGCGCGTCTGACATCATCGAGAATCGCGAATCCCTGACGCCGCATTTGAAGCTGCAGCCGCGCTTTCAGACCGTGCGCCAGGCACTCGAGACGCGGCCAATGTATTTCATCGAGCTGATGGAGGCGATCGGAACCAACGATGGTCGCGAGATCGCGGTGGAGCTCGATCAGCTCTATCAGCAAGGTATCATCGGACGCGGCCAAAACGGCGAATGGCGCCTCGAAGGATCGGCAGCGCGATAGGCCGAAGCGGCAAGCGCGCGCCTGCACGGCGCGGACGGGCGGAGGCCCGAGGCATGGAACACATTCTCGTGACCGGCGCATCCGGACAGATCGGCTCGGAGCTGGTTCCGGCGCTACGCCAGCGCTACGGCGTTGAAAACGTCATTGCGAGCGACGTCCGGATGCCGGGCGCGTCCCCCGTGGGCGACGGCCCCTTCGAGCGACTCGATTGCACGGATCCGCACGAGATTCGCGAGATCCTGCGCCGCTACGGCGTAGGGCGCATCTATCATCTCGCCGCCATGCTCTCCGCCGTGGCCGAGGAAAAGCCGCAAGCCGCGTGGGAGCTCAATATGGGCGGGCTCTATCACATGCTTGAAGCAGCGCGCGAGCATCATTGCAGCCTGTTCTCTCCGAGCTCGATCGGCGCTTTCGGCGCGAGCACGCCGCGCCTTCAGGCCCCGCAGGACACCATCCAGCGGCCGAGCACGATCTACGGCGTCACGAAGGTCGCGGGCGAGTTGCTTTGCGATTATTACGCCCAACGCTTCGGAGTCGATGTCCGCGGCCTGCGCCTGCCCGGCCTTATCTCTTACGCGGCCCCGCCCGGCGGCGGCACCACCGACTATGCCGTCGCAATCTTCTACCAGGCGATCCGATACCGGCATTACACTTGTTTCCTGCGCGCCGACACCACGATCGATATGATGTACATGCCGGATGCGATCCGTGCCATGCTGGAGCTGATGGAGGCGGATGCAGCCAAGCTTCGCCATCGCAACGCGTTCAATGTCGCGGCGATGAATTTCACGCCGGCGGCGCTGGCGGAGGCGATCCGAAAGCATCTGCAGGATTTCCGCATCGATTACGAGGTCGACCCGATGCGGCAAGCGATCGCCGATTCATGGCCGCGCTCGGTCGATGACAGCGCCGCGCGCGCGGAATGGGGGTGGGCGCCACGGTATGATATCGAGACGATGACCGCCGATATGCTCGAAAAACTGGGAGCGAAGCTCAAACCGGCGCGATGAGCCGACGGAGATACGAGGAGCGCGATCATGCCGCATGACCGGATCGAACGGGTGCTGCTTGCCGAGCTGACAAGGCTGGAGGCGGAAGGGCGCCGCAAGGGCGCCGAAACGGTGATCGCCGGAATCGTGCCGCCGCAGGCCGGGCGCGGCCCGCGTTTTCTCATCGAGGGCGAAGGCGAGAAGCCTTTCCTGCGCATGAACGCCAACAACTATCTCGGCTTGTCGCTTCGCGCCGAGATCACCGCCGCCGAGGAGGAAACGGTCGGGCGCTTCGGCACGGGACCCGGCGCGGTGCGCTTCATCAGCGGCACCTGGGCGCCGCACCGCGCACTCGAGCGGCGCCTCGCCGCCTTTCACGGGCGCGGCGACGCGATGCTGTTCAGCTCGGCTTACGCGGCCATGATGGGGCTCTTGCCGCAATTGATCACGCCCGAGACCGCTGTGATCAGCGACGAGCTCAATCACAGCTGCATTATCAACGCCATCCGTCTCGGCCGCCCGCGCGAGCGCTATGTCTACCGCCATCTCGATCTCGTCGAGCTCGAGGCGCGGCTCGTCCACGCTCTGCAATCCTGCCGGCGCGCCATCATCGTCACCGACGGCGTCTTCAGCATGCGCGGAGACCACGCGCCTTTGGCGCAGATCCAGGCGCTCGCGCAAAAATACGATTCCGGATTTCCCGAGAACATCCTGATCGTGATCGACGATTCGCACGGCGTGGGCGTTTTCGGCGCGGGCGGGCGCGGCACCGAGGAGCGCGCCGCCGCCGCCGCCGACATCCTGGTCGGCACGCTGGGCAAGGCCTTCGGCGTCAATGGCGGCTATATTGCCGCCGCCACGCCGATCATCGACTATCTGCGCGAGACCTCGCCCTTCTATATCTATTCGAATCCGATCGCGCCGGGCGAGGCGGCCGCGGCGGCGCGCGCCGTCGCCTTCGTCGATACCGACACGGGCCGCGCGCTGCTTGCCCGTCTCGGTGCCACGGCGGCGCGGTTCCGTGACGGGCTGGCGCGCTTGAAGCTCGAGACCATCGCCGGCGACCATCCGATCGTGCCGCTCGTGTTGCGCGATTCCGCGCGCACGGCCGCACTGACGCGCGGCTTGCGCGAGCGCGGTATCCTTGCGACGGGCCTCAATTTCCCGGTCGTGCCACGCGGCACCGAGGAGATCCGATTCCAGATCTGCGCCGACCACACGGAAGCGGATATCGACGAGGCGCTCGCCGTTCTGCGCGACCTCAGCCGCAACGCCTGATCATCGCTTCGCGAGCGCAAAAGCGCGCCGCCGGCGCGCTCAATGCGTCTGGAAGATCGTCTGATAATTCCTGATCGCCTTTTCCGTCGCGGCCTTCTCGGCGGCCGTCGGCTGGTCGGGATTTTGCGCAGGCGGCAAGGCCCCGAGCTTCATCAGGCAGGCCATCAGCAACAGCCGCGCTTTAGTCGAGGTCAGATTCGAGCCGGGAATGAAGGGCACGCCTTCGGGCACGGCCTCTTGCGGATTGCCGCGGCCGGTGCAGACGACCGGCATGCCACTGTAGATCGCGCGCAGCATCAGCCGGTTGCGCGCCACCGAGGGCGCGCGTCCGGCGGGCGCGAGGCCTTCGATGACGAACCCAGCCAGGGGCGCGTGACGCAGCCGATGATCGATGAGCGCGAGGAGATCCACCTCGCGCTCCGGATCCGGGTTGAAATCATCCGCGATGTAGTTGCCGTTCTTGACGATGGCGACCTCGGGGATCGCGGTCTCGAGCAATTCGCCGTCTGCATTCTTGACTGGCACTTTCACGAGGCGGATCGCGCCATCGACGAGGCGTACCCCCTCGACCGCTTCCGGCAGGCGCGTCACCCGCACCTCTGAGGAATAGGTATGCCGGGTCATTGGCGCATAGAACAAGGTCGGCCCGTCATGGCCGAAAGAGCCGAGCATGCCGCCATGGCCGCCGGTCGCGATATAGCCGCCGGGACGAGCCGCCGCCTTGGTGACCTCGCGCGCGGCGTAGATAACCTGGTCCTGGATCAGCACGAAACCCGCAAGATTGCGAGCCTCCCTATCGGCCCAGACGCGCGACGCGATGTAGTCGACGGAATCGACCAGATTCTGCGGTCCGTCATTGCTGATCTGGCCATGCGGCCGTTGCGCCGCGTTGCCGCACATCGGGATTGTCGTATCGAGCAGCAGATTGAACCAATAGCTCGTCTCCTCGATGCGCGGGCTGCCCTGCGTCCAGATCGCGCCATCATATTTGCCGCTCGAAAGGATATTCTGCGCGCGATTGACGATCCGGGCGAGCGATCGGAGCGGCGGCGCGGCGTTGAGATGGCGGGGCTTGTAGGGAAAGAAGTCGCGGCCGCGCAGCTCGGCTGCAATGTCGCCCTCGCCGATATCGGTCCGAGCGCTCGCCGGCAAACCCTTGCGATAGCCGGCCGGCGGAATGATGCGATAAAAGTCGATCTCCGCCTTCGACGCGATCAGATTCCCGACGCCCTTGGGACCGACGGCGAGGCGATCGATCTCCTCGAAGCTGCGCGACCCGTCGGGGAAGAACCCCTGCCGCGCCTTGGCGTCGGGCGCGAGCGGGTCGGCGCATTCCTCCTCCCAAGGCCGGCCATCTGCCTGGCGCGCCATATAGGGCATCGGATAAAGCCCGTCCTCGGGCTTGAGTTCGATCTCATAGACCGCCTTGTCCGTCTCAGCACGGCGCTCCTTGTGGAATTGACCGTCGACATCGATATAGCCGTCGGGCGGCCCGTAGAGCTCGGATGAATCGGCCTCGAGCGGGTGCGCGCTGAACTGCTCGACATAGACGGTGACGGGAGCCGCCAGACGCTGTGGCCGCAGCACGTCATAGGGCACGAGCCCCTCCTTCGTACCCTCGAGCAAGGGCAAGCCGTATTTGTGGCGGGCCTTGTTCGCGGTGACGAGCGGCGGCGTGTTCTGGATCGTCGCATTGCTGCCGGCGAGATGCGCGATCCTGATCTTGGCCATGTCGCTAACCCTCCGTTGCCGGGTTACGCGACACGAAGCCATGCAACGCTGTCATTTATGCACCACGACCGGCGTGATGTCCTGAAACCAGCTTTGCGCCTGAACGAAGCCCGAGAGCTTGGGCGAAAGCGCGCGGGGGTTGAGGTCGCTGACGATGAAAAGACGGGCCGCGGCCTTCACCACTTCCTC
>JBJKPV010000214.1:0-4253 GCA_046706015.1 Allostellaceae bacterium
CGCCGACGGCGCCCGAAGCGCCGATGACCAGAATCATGCGCGGACGATAGCGCCCCGTCGGACGCCGTGCTAGGTTCGTGACCGCGATGCGACAGGGAAGCCGGTGTGACGCCGGCGCTGCCCCCGCAACTGTAAGCGGCGAGACCGCGGCATGCAGGCCACTGGCGGCGATTCTCCGCCGGGAAGGCGCAAGCGGTCGACGACCCCGAGCCAGGAGACCTCCGCATCGCAGCGTTGCAACCGACTATCCTCGGGCGGAGGAGTGTCCTGCCGGATCGTAGCCTTCCTGTCATGGCGGATGCCGCGCCTGCGGCCTTGCCGCGCATCGTCCTCGTGCTCGGCGGCGCGCGTTCGGGCAAGAGTGCTTTGGCTGAGGGCTTGGTCCTGGGAGCGAGCACCGCACCGGTCTACATCGCCACGGGGCAAGCGGGCGATGCCGAGATGACTGCGCGGATCGAGGCGCATCGCGCGCGCCGCGGCGCAAGCTGGACCACGATCGAGGAACCGGTCGAGTTGGTGAACGCGCTGCTGGCGGTTGCCGATGGCGGCGCGCCCATCCTGGTCGATTGCCTCACTTTGTGGCTCGCCAATTTGATGAGCGCCGGTTGCGACATCGGCTTCGAGATCGAGCGGCTGGCGGCGGCGCTTGGCCGCATGAAGGCGCCAGTCGTGCTCGTCGCCAATGAGGTCGGCCTCGGCATCGTGCCGGAGAATGCGCTGGCGCGCGCGTTCCGCGATCATGCCGGCCGGCTCAATCAGCGCATCGCGACCATCGCCGATCGCGTCGTCTTCATCGCGGCGGGTCTGCCGCTCGAGCTCAAGGGACAACGATGATGCGCAAGATTCCCGCCACCATCGTTACCGGATTTCTCGGCGCAGGAAAGACCAGCCTGCTGCGCCATCTCCTCGCTCATGCCGAGGGACGGCGGATCGCGCTCGTCATCAACGAATTCGGCGAACTCGGCATCGATCGCGAGCTGCTCTTGGGCTGCGGCGACGCGGCCTGCACGGCCGACGATGTGGTGGAGCTCGCCAATGGCTGTATTTGCTGCACCGTTGCCGACGATTTCCTGCCGGCGCTCGAGCGCTTGCTCGACCGCAACGAGCCGCCCGATCACATCCTGATCGAGACCTCGGGCCTCGCTTTGCCGAAGCCGCTGGTCCAGGCCTTCAACTGGCCCGAGATCAAGGCGCGCGTCACGGTCGACGGCGTCGTCGCTGTGATCGACGCGCCCGCGGTCGCGGCTGGGCGCTTTGCCGCCACCACGCCGGAGCTCCTCCACGACAATCCGCTCGACGAGGTGTTCGGCGACCAGCTCAGCTGCGCCGATCTCGTCGTCCTCAACAAGACCGATCTCGCCGAAGGGGAGGCGCTTGCCATCGCCGAGCGCGAGATTGGCGCGCGGCTGCGGCCACAGGCACGGCACGTGAAGGCCGCCTTCGGCAAAGTCGCGCCCGCATTGCTGCTAGGGCTTAGCGCCGCGGCCGAAGACGATCTCGCGGCGCGCCCCTCTTGCCACGATCTCGCGGGCGAACACGACCACGATGATTTCGAAAGCTTCGTCGTCGCGCTCGATCCGGTTCGCGATCCGGCGGCCCTCACCGCCTTCCTGCCGGAGCTCATCGCCGGACACGATATCCTGCGCCTCAAGGGCTTTCTCGACGTGCCGGGCAAGAGCTTCCGCCATGTCGTTCAAGCGGTCGGACCGCGGATCGAGCAGTATTTCGATCGCCCCTGGCAAGCCGATGAGCGGCGCGCTTCGCGCCTCGTCGTGATCGGGCGCAAAGGTCTCGACCGGGCGGCGATCGCGGCGGCGCTTTCCGGCGCGTTCTGCCCATGAGGCGGCGATGCATCTCCTAGCGGCCACACAAGGCACGATCAGCGACGGCGCCGCGGCGGTCGATCTCGGACAAAGCCCCGGCGATATCGTCGTGCTTTCGGCGGCGGACAGCGATCTTGCCTGCCTCGCAGCGGCGCAGAAGGCGCTGCTCGCCCAAGACGCGGCCGCGCCGAGTCTCCGTCTCGCCAGCCTCTTGAAGCTCGGGCACAATTATTCGGTCGATCTCTATCTCGACCGGATGGTGCCGGACGCACGGCTGATCGTGGCGCGCATCCTCGGCGGGCGCGGCTATTGGAATTACGGCGTCGAGCGTCTCGCCGAATTGGCGCGCGATCGCGGCATGACGCTGGCGCTGCTGCCCGGCGATGATCAGCCCGATGCGGAGCTCGCGCGCGCCTCGACCGTCGATGCCGCGACTTTGCATCGCTTATGGCGCTATCTCGCCGAAGGTGGCGTCGCCAATGCCGGGCAGCTCCTGCGCTTTGCCGCAAGCCTCCTCGGCCGCGAAACGGAATGGCGCGAGCCGGCGCCGGTGCTGCGTGCCGGTCTCTATTGGCCGGGCTGCGATCATCCGAGCGCCGGCGAGATTCGGCGTCATTGGGTCGAGGGTGCGCCGGCGGCGGCGCTCGTCTTCTATCGCGCGCTCATGCTCGCGGCCAATACGGCGCCGGTCGACGATCTCATCGCCGCGCTCAAATCGCGCGGGCTCAATCCACTGCCGCTTTTCGTCGCCTCGCTCAAGGATCCGCAATCGGCCGCGATCCTCGATGCCGCTCTGGCTGCTGCACCGCCCGACATCGTTCTCAACAGTACGGGCTTCGCGGTCTCGACCGGCGAGGGCGGCGTGGGTCCCTTTGCGCGTTACGATTGCCCGGTACTGCAAGTGATCTTCGCCGGCGGCAATGAAGAGGCCTGGCGCGCCGGTACGCGCGGCCTCGATGCGCGCGACATCGCCATGAACGTGGCGCTGCCCGAGCTCGACGGCCGCATCATCAGCCGAGCGGTCTCGTTCAAGGCTGCGCCCGCGCGCGATGCGGCGACCGAGGCCGATCTCGCGCTCTATCGCGCCGTGCCGGACCGGATCGATTTCGTCGCCGATCTGGCGCGGAATTGGGCGCGGCTCCGGCGCACGCCCGTCGTCGAGCGCCGCGTCGCGCTTATCCTCGCCAATTATCCGCATCGCGACGGGCGCATCGGCAACGGCGTCGGGCTCGATACGCCCGCCTCGGTAGTCAACGCCTTGCGGGCGATGAAGCGCGCGGGCTATCGCGTCGACGACATTCCCAAGGACGGCGACGCGCTGGTCCGGCGCCTCTTGGCCGGGCCGACCAACGCGGCGCGCTCGCGCCCGGCCGAGGAAGGCTTTCCGCGCAGCGATTACGCCGCCTATTTCGCGTGCCTGCAGCGCGCCGTTCAACAAGAAGTCGAAGCGCGCTGGGGCGCGCCCGAGCGCGATCCCTTCTTCCGCGAAAACCGGCTCGATTGCGGCGCCTTCGCCATGCCGGCCTTGCGTTGCGGGAACGTCATCGTCGCGATCCAGCCCTCGCGTGGCTACGACGTCGATCCGAAATCGAGCTATCACGCGCCGGATCTGCCGCCGCCGCACGGCTATCTCGCCTTCTATGCCTGGCTTGCCGATGCGGTGCGCGCGCAGGCGATCGTTCATTTCGGCAAGCATGGCAATCTCGAATGGCTGCCGGGCAAGGCTCTGGCGCTGTCGGCGGAATGCTTTCCCGAGGCGGCTTTGGGTCCGATGCCGCATCTCTATCCCTTCATCGTCAACGATCCGGGTGAAGGCACGCAGGCCAAGCGCCGCGCTCAGGCGGTGATCATCGATCACCTGACGCCGCCTTTGACGCGCGCCGAAAGCTACGGAAAGCTGGGTGAGCTGGAACGGCTGATCGACGAATATTATGCGGCGGCCTCGGGCGATCCGCGCCGCGTGAAACTGCTTGCGAGCCAGATCTTGGAACTCGTGCGCGGCGCCGGGCTCGACCGCGATTGCGGCATCGAGGCTGCAGATGGCGATGCCTCCGCGCTGCAAAAGCTCGATGCCTATCTCTGCGAATTGAAAGAGCTGCAGATCCGCGACGGGCTGCATATCTTCGGCCGCGCGCCCGAGAGCCCCGATCTTCTGGTCGCGCTCGCGCGTCTGCCGCGCGGGCAGGAGCCGCATCAGGCCTCGCTCATTCGCGCGCTCACCGAGGATCTGAGCCTCGGCTTCGATCCGCTCGCTGTGGAACTGGGTGCGCCGTGGGACGGTCCCAGGCCTGCTGTTCTGGCGTGCGACGCGGCGTGGCGTAGCGCCGGCGATACGGTCGAGCGGCTGGAAGCGCTCGCGCTCGACCTCGTTTCCGGCAAGCGCGCCGCCAAGGGGGCGTGGCAGCGCACCCGCGCCGTGCTCGACTGGAT
>JBJKPV010000215.1:0-2256 GCA_046706015.1 Allostellaceae bacterium
AGCCAATGAAGCTCTGGCTCGCTTTGCGCCACGGACTCTTATGAGCCAACCCCATCGTGCGCATGTGGTGGGCGCCGGCCTCGCCGGTCTCGCCGCCGCGCTCTCGCTCGCCGAGGCGGGCGTCGGCGTCGTCCTGCACGAGGCGGCGCCGCAGGCGGGCGGGCGCTGCCGCTCTTATTTCGACGCGACCTTGGGCTGCCGCATCGACAACGGCAATCATCTCCTCCTCAGCGGCAATCGCGCGGCGATGCGCTATGTCCGCGAGATCGGCGCAAGGCCGACGCTCACCGGTCCGCGCGCGGCGATCTTTCCCTTCCTCGATCGCAGCACCGGCGAGCGCTGGGTGCTGCGCCCCAATCTCGGCAAGCTGCCTTTGTGGCTGCTCGCACCCGGGCGCCGCGTCACGGGCGACGGGCTTTTCGAATATCTACCGGCCCGGCACCTCGACGAAGCGCCGCGCGAGAGCGTGGTCAGCGGCGCGCTCGATCGACACGCGCTCGTCATCCGCCGCCTGTGGCAGCCGCTTGCGGTGGCGGCGCTCAACACCGAGGTCGAGGCCGCCTCGGCGCGGCTTTTCGGCGCGGTGCTGAACGAGAGCCTGGGCGCGGGCGGCGGCGCTTGCATTCCGCTCGTGCCGCGCGAGGGCTTGAGCGAGAGCCTCGTCGATCCGGCGCTCGCCAAGCTGCGCAGCCGGGGCGCCGAGATCCGCTTCGGCTCGCGGCTCCGGGCGATCGGCTTCGCGCCCGAGCGCGCCGCCACGCTCGATTTCGAGGGCTCGCTCGAGCCGCTCTCTGCCGACGACGCCATCGTGCTCGCCGTGCCCGCGCCGATCGCCGCGCGGCTGGTGCCGGAACTGATCGCGCCCGACGAATTCCGCGCCATCGTCAACGCCCATTACCGCATCGCCTTGCGCGGCGACGCGCCCTGGTTCGTGGGCGTGATCGGTGGGATCGCGGAGTGGGTCTTTCGCAAGCAAGAGGTGCTTTCGGTCACGGTCAGCGCCGCCGACCGCCTCGTCGACATGCCGGCCGACGAGTTGGCGCCCTTGCTGTGGCAGGACGTGGTCGCGGCTTTCGATCTTCCCGCGGCGGCGCTGCCGCCCTGGCAGATCGTCAAGGAGAAGCGCGCCACCTTCGCGGCGAGCCCGGCCCAGCTCGCGCGCCGCCCGGAGGCCGCCACGCGCTGGGGCAATCTGGTGCTCGCGGGCGATTGGACCGAGACCGGGCTGCCGGCGACGATCGAAGGGGCGATTCGCTCCGGCTATCGCGCGGCGGCGCTGCTCCTTGGCCGGCCGACTTCTTAGCGCCATTGAAACCGGCTAGATTGCGACCATGCCCGACACGCTCGATCCCTCGCTCGAATTGTCCGTCGACCGCGCCGTCGAAGCGTTGACGCGCCTCCAGCGCGAGGACGGCCATTGGCTCTTCGAGCTCGAGGCCGACGCGACCATTCCCGCCGAATACATCCTGCTGCAGCATTATCTCGGCGAGATCGACGATGCGCTCCAGGCCGAGATCGCCAAATTCCTGCGCGCGCTCCAGGCCGATCACGGTGGCTGGGCGTTGTTCAAAGGCGGCGATCTCGAATTGAGCTGCAGCGTCAAAGCCTATTTCGCCTTGAAGGCCGTGGGCGATTCGCCCGATGCGCCGCATATGCAGCGCGCGCGCGAGGCGATCCTGGCGCGCGGCGGGGCGGCGCGCGCCAATGTCTTCACCCGCATCCAGCTGGCGCTCTTCGGCGAGCTGCCCTGGCACGCCGTGCCGGTGATGCCGGTCGAGATCATGCTCCTGCCGCGCTGGTTCCCGTTCCATCTGACCAAAATCTCCTATTGGTCGCGCACGGTGATCGCGCCCCTGCTCGTGCTGATGGCGAAGAAGCCCAAGGCGCGCAATCCGCGCGGCATTACGGTGCACGAGCTCTTCGCGCCGGGCACCAAGGCGAAGCCGCCACGCGCCTCGGGTTCGATCTGGGCCGTTCTGTTCAATCTCGTCGACCATGTGTTGCGTGCGGCCGAGCCGTTCTTCCCCAAGCACCGTCGCCAGCGCGCTATCGAGGCGGCGGTCAATTTCGTCACCAAGCGCCTCAATGGCGAGGACGGGCTCGGCGGCATCTATCCCGCCATGGCCAACACGGTGATGATGTTCGACTGCCTTGGCGTGCCGAAAACCGATCCGCGCGTCGCCATCGCGCGCGCGGCCTTGCGCAAACTCCTCGTGCTCGAGCCCGGCCGCACCTATTGCCAGCCTTGCCTCTCGC
>JBJKPV010000216.1:0-4637 GCA_046706015.1 Allostellaceae bacterium
TGATCAACGCAGACATAGTCGACGCCCTTGGCGCACAGCACTTCGGCCGCGAAGCCGCAAGGCAAGCCGGCAAAGAGCCCGAACACCGCTGATCCTTGCGCCCATTTCTCGCGCAATGCCGCCGCCATCGCCATCGCTTCCTCCGCAAATCGAGGGGATGATTCTTCGCCGCGCGGCGCTGTTAAGTCAATCGTCCGCGCGAGCGGACTTCAAACCGGGCGGCCGGCGCTGCGGCGCGATTGCGCGTCGAGCAGGCGCAGCATGCGGCGCAGCCCCGTTTCATCGAGCCGCAGCGCCGCCTCGACCCAGAGATCGGCGATGCGCGTCATCTCTTCGATGGTGACGCCGTTGACGAGGCGCCGGGCCCGGTAAAGCGCACGCAACGCGGCATAGCGGCGTCCGCCGCGGCCGATGAAGTCGTAGAACGCGGCGCGTCCTCGGCCGTCCGGCGCGAGCACGTCGATCGCGCCCAGCGCGTGAAGCTGCTCGGCGCTGTACATCTCGCCGCTCATGATGATGCGCTCGGCGAGACCGGGCGCGACGCGGCGCGCGAGAAAGCTGTAAGCGCCCATGCCGGGAAAGAGATTGAAGAGAATCTCCGGCAGGCCGAAACGCGCGCTGCGCTCGGCGACGATGAGATTGGCGCTGAGCGCGGCCTCGAAGCCGCCGCCCAGCGCGTCGCCCTGGACGAGCGCGACCGAGATCAAGGGCAGATCGAAGCCGAGCCCGGTGGCGTTGGTGAAGCTCACATCGCAGCAAGCATGCGCGTAGCGCCGCAGCCCGGCGCGATCGCCCTTGCGAATGAGGGTCGAGATAAGCTCGAGATCGCCGCCGAGATTCCACACCCCCTTCATGCGCGAGCCGAGGACGAGATAGCGCAGCGGCGGCTCGCCCTCGCCCCGATCCCCGAAGAAGCCGCGCACCAGCCGCTGCACCTCTTGCGCTTCACGCAGCACCGAAGCGGTGAAGCAAGGGCGCGCCGCGAAGTTGAAATAGCAGAAGAGTGCCTTTTCCTCGGGATCGTGCTCGAGGTCGAATTCGCCGAAGCGCTGATCCTCGATCGTGGCCTGGACCGGATCCGCGGCGCCGAGAACGAGGCCGGCGAGCGCAGTGCTGCTGAGCGGGCGGCTCACCGGTATGGGCGGCGCGTCGGAAGCGAGATCGACGATCTGCGGCATGGTGGGCATTGCCAGCCCGGGTCCCCTGTGCACCCCTTGAGATGGTTAATTTTGCGTTAAGATTCCTTATCGATCAATAGGTTTATGGGCGTTCTTTATATTTTTAGTAAGAACTTCTAGGGATTGTGCCGGGCTGAAAGAAAGAAGCTATTACTGGCTTCCCTTTGACCCGGCTTTCCCATGCGACAGAAACCGCACGCTATTGGCCGGGCCGATGGCAAGGCCCGATTCGCGGCATCACGGCTGACAGCCTGCGTCGCTATGGTCTAAGAACCGCCGGCAAGCTCGCGAAGGAAGGAAAGATGGAAGCCATCGAAGCACTCACCTCGCGCCGCAGCCCGGCCCGTTTCGTCGACCCGGCGCCGGACCAGGCAGCGCTCGAGGAGATCTTGCGCGCGGCGATGCGCGCACCCGACCACGGCAAGCTCAAGCCCTGGCGCTTCATCGTTTTGCGCGGCGATGCGCGCCGGCGCTTCGGCGACGTGATGGCGGAAGCGATGAAACGGCGTGAGCCCGACGCGCCCGAGAACATGATCGAGCGCGAGCGCGAGAAGCCGTTGCGCGCGCCGTTGATCGTGGTGCTGGCCGCGGCGCTCAAGGAAGGCCACAAGATTCCGGTGATCGAGCAGCTGCTCGCGGCCGGCGCGGCGGCGCAGAACATCATGCTCGCGACGCACGCTTTGGGCTTCGGCGCCGCCTGGAAAACCGGCGCGCCCGCTTATGATGCGTACGTCAAGGCCGAGCTCGGTCTCGATCCCGGCGACGCGATCGTGGGTTTTCTCTATCTCGGCACGCCCGCCGCCGCACCGATGGCGCTGCCACAAATCGAACTCGGCGATTTCGTTCGCGCCTGGCCGGGTTGACCCGAGCCTAACTCATAAGGCGCTGAAGGCGAACTTCAGCACGACGCCGATCGCGGCGGCGCCGACCATGCCGACCAGAAGACCGCGCCGCGCCAGGAAAACCAGGGCAAGCGTCGCCAGAAACACGATCCACGGAATGACGCCGGTCAGCGCCTCGCGTCCGATATTGATGGCGACTGCGAACATAAGGCCGACCGAGGCCGCGGTGAGACCGCGGATGAATCCCTGAACCGACCGCCACGAGCGGATCTGCTCGTAGATCTTGAGCACCGGCAGGACGAGATAGCCGGGAATCTGAATGGCGAGGACCGCCGCGACGGCGCCGAGCCAGCCATAGACCATGTAGCCGATCGAGGCGAGATAGAGATTGTTCTGTCCCGGCGTGATGCGGCCCAGCGCATAGGCATAGAGGAACTGACCGAGGTTGAGGATGCCGTCCTGGACGAAGCGGTGCTGGAGCAGCGCCAGCAGCGCCGAGCCATTGCCGAAGGCGAGAAGATTGTAGGTGAGGATGACGAGAATGAGCTGCGCGAAGCTCATTGCTGCGGCTCCTCCGTGCCGCGCAGCAGGAACGCGCCGGCAATGCCGCCCGCCAAGATGACGACCGCGGGGTTCATGTTCGGCAGCGCCGCGACGATGCAACCGATGACCGCGAAAACGAGGTCGCGCGAGGGATGGAAGATCGGACGGCCGAGGCGAATCGCCGAGACGATGACGACGCCCAGCGCCGCCGGCAGCAAGGTCGCGTCGATATAGTCGAGCACCGGCCCGTGCGCGAGCCAGCCATAGGCGATGGTGAGCACGACAACGCAGATGAAGCCCGGCAGGATCATCGCCACCAGCGCCACCACCGTGCCCGGAAAGCCCGCGAGTCGATGGCCAACCGCGACCGCGACCGCCGTCATCGTACCGCTCGGCATGATGCGGCCGATGCCCCAAAGCGTCATCAGCTCCTTGTCGGGAAGGATGCGGCGTAAGGTGACGAGTTGTTCCTGGAGCAAGGCGAGCACGCCCAGCCCGCCGCCGAAGGCACAGCCCGCCTTGAAGAACACCGTGAAGATCTGTCCGAGACCGAGACTTGTGCGCGGCGGGACCGAGGCTGCCAAGCTTTCCTCCCTTTCATGCGACCGCTGGCAGCACGCCATGGGAGACGCGACAAGACAAGCGCTCTTTCCTCGACCCTGCCTCGCGCAGCGCCGCGCGACGCGGGTCAGCCGAGCGCGCGCTTCACGCGCTCGGGCGAGAGCGGCAGATCGCGGACACGATGCCCGGTCGCGTGCGCGAAGGCGTTGGCGATCGCGGCCGCCGTCGGGCCTTGCGCGGCCTCGCCCGCGCCGAGCGCTTCCTCACCCGAGTGATCGAGCAAGCTGACCTCGACGCGCGGCACTTCAGGGAAAGTGAGAACCGGATAGTGCGCCCAATCGCGCGATGTGATCCGATGCTGGTCGAAGCGCACCGCCTCATGCAGGGTCCAGCTGGTCGACTGGATGCATCCGCCTTCGATCTGATTGGCGAGCCCGTTCGGATTGATGACGAGACCTGCATCCGCGGCAGCGTTGAGGCGCAAGACGCGGACGACGCCGCTCGACCGATCGACCACGACATCGGCGACGACCGCCACATAGGTCGCGAGATTCTTGTACTTGGCGAAGCCAAGGCCTCGGCCATAAAGGAGCTTGCCGCGGCGGCGCCGCTTTGCGCCGGGCTTCCAGCCCGTCTTGCGTGCCACCGCCTCGATCACCGCCTTCGCCCGCTTGTCCTTCAGATGGCGCAGCCGAAAAGCGACCGGATCGGCGCCCGCGGCGGCGGCGAGCTCGTCCATGAAGGATTCAAGCGCGAACACATTGTGGTAGGCGCCGAGCGAGCGCAGCGCCGAGACGCGCAACGGCATTTCGAGCACCAAGTGATTGGTGATCGTCTGCCGCGGAAAATCATAGAGCGGCAAGGCGTTGCGATCGCTGCCGCCATTGGGCTGCGGGCTGTTGCGCGGCCGCGCCGGACTCATGCGGTTTTCGAACTCCCACACCGCCAAGAGATTGACGCCATCGGCCGCGCCCGGCCTGGTGCTATGCGTGTTGCTCCACACGTCGTATTGCCAGTCGACCACCGTGCCGTGCGCCGAAAGCCCGGCGCGCACGGTCGAAACCATGGCCGAGCCGTAAGGCTCCCAGGCGAACTCGTCGTCGCGCATCCATTGCACCTTGACCGGCTTGCCCGCGACCGCGTGCGCGAGCATCGCGGCATCGAGCGCGACATCATCGGCGCCGTCATGGCCGTAGCAGCCCGAGCCTTCGGCATAGGTCACGGTGATCGCGCCCGGCGGCAGATCGAGCGCCTTGGCCAAATCCTGGCGCAGCGGATAGACGCCCTGGGTCTGCGACCAGACATGGACGCGCTTGGCGTCGAGAAACTGCGCCACCGCGCAGGACGGGCCGATCGGCGCATGCGCGATGTAAGGCTTGGTGAAACTCGCTTCGAGGCGTTTCGTCGCCGCGGGCGCGTGCCCGGTCTTGCGGCTGACGACCGTATCCTCGGCCGAGGCCTGACGCAGCCAGTCATGGATCTTCGCCGGATCGGGCAGATCGGCCTGCTCGTT
>JBJKPV010000217.1:0-5936 GCA_046706015.1 Allostellaceae bacterium
TCACCGTCAGAGGCGTCGATTACCAGGTCCGCGATTGGTCCCTGGGCGGGTTCCGTGCGCGCCGCGCGCTGTGCCTGCCGCTGCGCGGCCAGATCACCGGTCAGGTCCGCATCGAGCAGCGCAAGGACTCCTATTCCTTCACCGCGGAGGCGGTGCGCGACGACTCCAATGCCGAGGCGGTCGGCTTCCGCTTCGTCGCGCTGTCGCCGTCGCTCTCGCATGCGCTCGACCGCGCCATCGCCGGGCGCGTGGCAGGTTTGCGATGACGCGCCGCTTCCTCGCCGCTCTTTATGCCATGGCCGCGCTCGGTGCCGCCGCCATCCTCGCCGCGCCGGCTTTCGCCGATGGGGCCTCTGCCTTTGGCACCACCGGGCTGGTGCGCGGCGGCGCGGCCCTGCCGCGCTTCAGCCTCGGCTTGCCGCTCGAGGTCGGCGGGCCGGGCCCGGCTCCGGCGGGAAGCGAGAATCTCGAAATCTCGCTGACCTCGCCGGATCACGGCGTGCTGCGCTTCCTCTTCTCGCCCCGCGCGGTCGGCGGCGAGACCTATGGGTTCGGGCCGACGGTGACCGGGAAATACGTCGGCCTCGCCTGGAACATCTTCGACAACAGCCGGATCTTCGGCAGCATCGGCTTCAGCGGCGCGGTCAACCGCGAGGGCCTGGACGATCCGAGCCGCAGCTTCTACGGCACGCCGCTCCTGTCGCTGCACAGCACCTTGGAACTCGGCTACGCCTTCAGCGGAAGGCAAAGCCTGTCGCTCGCCCTCGATCACGCGACGCCCGCGCCCTATCTCGGCGACCGCAACGCCGCCGGCGATTATCTCCGCCTGCGCTACGGCTATCATTTCTGATCTGATCGGCATCTTCGCCGCCTGACGCCAATCGCGGCCTAACGACGCGCGCCGCTGGTTCGCGCGCGGCAAATCATGCTATCTAAGCGGCACAACACGACCTTTTGGGAGGAGAGTATGCGCTTGTTGAAGCCGTTCCTGGCCGGTTTTGCCGTTCTGGCCCTCTTATGCGTCGGTGCCGCGCCCGGGCGCGCGGAGCCGGCGAAGCTCCGCATCGCCTGGATCGTGCCGGCGGGCGACGCGCCGCTCGCGCTCTTCAACAAGCCGGGCATCGCCAAGCACGAGGGCAAGAGCTACACGCTGGAATTCACCCACATGACCAGCACGCCGGCGATGATCACCGCGCTCGCCTCCGGCGCGATCGATCTCGTGCCCTTTGCCTATTCCACCTTCGCGCTCGCGATCGAGAACGCGAAGATGAACGATCTGCGCGTCATCGCCGACGTGTTCCAGGACGGCGTCGACGATCATTATTCGACGCAGTTCATGGTGCTGAAGGACAGCCCGATCAAGACGATCGCGGATCTGAAGGGCAAGGTCCTCACCTCCAACGGCTATGGCAGCGCCGTCGACATCGCGATGCGCGCGATGATGAAGAAGCACGGGTTCAACGCCGGGCGCGACTACACCGTGATCGAAACCGCCTTTCCCAACATGAAGGCGGAGCTCCTGAGCCACAAGGTGGACCTGATCACCGGCGTGCAGCCCTTCGCCGAGGACCCGCAGCTGGTCGCGGCGGCGCGCACGCTCTTCACGCAGAAAGAGGCGATCGGCATCTCGCAGATGATCGTGCTCTGCGCGCGCGAGGAATTCATCAAGAAGAACCGCGCGGCGCTGGTCGATTTCCTCGAGGACAATCTGCGCGAGCTCGCCTGGTACCACGATCCGGCGCATCACGCCGAGGCGATCAAGACCGTTGCCGATTTCACCAAGACGCCGGAGAAGCTGTGGTCGAGCTGGCACTTCACCAAGAAAGACCTCTATCACGTCCCCAACGGAATGCCCGATCTCAATGCGCTCCAGCGCAACATCGCCACCGCGCATGAGCTGGGCTTCATCAAATCCGCGCTCGATCCGCACAAATACGCGGATCTGAGCCTCATCAAGGACGCCGACAAGCGCTTCAAATAGCGGCGTAAGTACTCAAGCCGAAAACGCGGCGCGCTGTCCTTTGACGGGCGCGCCGCGTTGCATTTCGGCTCCGGGATTAGAGCCGCGGCGCGTGCGCCGAGCCGATCGTGCACCAGACCGGCGTGTGGTCCGAGGCCTTTTCCTTGGCGCGCGGCGCCTTGTCGATGTCGCAGGCCTCGAGCCGGTCGGCTGCTTGCGGGCTCAACATCAGATGATCGATGCGCAAGCCCTCGTCGCGATGCCAGCGCCCGGCCTGGTAATCCCAGAAGCTGTAGCGATTGGGCTCGGCGTGGAGCGCGCGGAACGCGTCGACATAGCCGAGATTGGGCAGGATGCGAAAGGCGTCGCGCGATTGGACGCGGCATAGCGCGTCGTTGCGCCAGGCTTCCGGATCGTAGACGTCGTCGTCGGTCGGACAGACATTGTAATCGCCCGCCAGCACGATCGGCCGCTCGCTGTCGAGGAGTTCGCGCGCATGCGCGGCGAGGCGCTTCATCCAGCCGAGCTTGTAGGGGTATTTGTCGCTCTCGACCGGATTGCCGTTGGGAAGATAGAGCGAGGCGACACGCACCTCGCCGAAGCTCGCCTCGATATAGCGCGCCTGCTCGTCGCTCTTGTCGCCGGGCAGGGCGCGCAGAATGTCGGTAGGCTGCTCGCGCGAAATGAGCGCCACGCCGTTATAGGTGCGCTGGCCCACCGCCTCGACGTGATAGCCCAAGCCCTTCACCTCGAGCGCGGGGAAATCCTCGGCCGGGCATTTGATCTCCTGCAGGCAGAGCACGTCGGGCTCCTCGCTCTTCAGCCAGTCGAGCAGATGCGGCAGCCGCGCCTTGACCGAGTTGACGTTCCAGGTGGCGATTTTCATCGCGTTGATTCCTTAATTGGGTTGGTTCAAGTTAGCCTTGAGCCGATCATCGACGACGCGAAGAATTCATGCGTGATGATATCGAGAGGGAGCGGCTTGGCCCCATTATGATTTTACCGAAGTTGGTTGGTCGGAGAGCTTGATGGACTATGCCACAGCCTGGAAACGCTTCGCCAGGGCCCAGAAGATATTGGGCGCTCTCGGTTCCGTCGTGGCTCTCGTCGCCGCCGCGGCCGGCGTCTATTTCTGGATGTATCGGGAGGTAAATTTCAGAGACGCGACGGTTCTTTTCTATAATACGAATGCGAAGAATTTCGCGGTGGCGTCAAGGCAGATCCAACGATGCGTTCAAGAGGCGTTGATGGCGGGAGTGCAAAATCGCCAGGCTGGAAATTCGGATGTCAAAAAATGCTACGAAACCGCTTCGCAGCCGGCGCCCGAGAATTTCGTCGCCAATATCGCTTTCACGAATGACGGTCCGGACAACGTCGCAGGAATAGAGGTTCATCTCGGAATCCGCTCGGCGTCGGGCGTCGTGAGCAAGACCACGTCGAAGATCGCTTTTCTCGCTCTTCACGATCGCGGCGTGATTGAGACGCTTCCGATCCCGTTTCGCCCGATCGCCGATACGCTTTGCATATCCTACGATTCCGGGCTGCTTCGCCGATCCTATATTGCCTTCGAAGGGCGCCCGGGCGACGCATCGTACGGCATCCTGGGGGCGTTGTCGCCGCAGGTTCAGCACCCGGCTGCTCGAGGCCGTCGATGGCTCACATGGTTGTTTGGCGATGGGTGCGGCTAGCGGGAATATCGAGAACGCCGCTTCGACGCCGCGTCGCGTGATAGGGACGTACTATCCGATCGAGAAGGAATTGCCGCAGCCGCAGGAGGAGGCGGCGTTCGGATTGCGCACCTGGAAGGCGGCGCCCATCATGTCCTCGACGAAATCGATCTCGGCGCCCTTGACCAGCTCGAGCGAGACCTCGTCGATGACCAGCGCCACGCCGTCGCGCTCGAAGATGCGGTCGTCGTCGTTCTTCGCCTGATCGAAGCTGAAGCCGTATTGGAAGCCCGAGCAGCCCCCGCCCGAGACGGCGAGCCGCAGGAAGGAATCGGGCGTGTTCTCCTGGATTTTGAGCGCGGCGACGCGCTTGGCCGCGCTGGCGGTCAAGGTTACCTGCATCGGGGCGTCGGCGGCGGAGCCTTCCGGCATGGGCCAAGATCCTTAAGGGTTTCGGCGCCTATTCTATGTGGGGAGGATGAAGCCTTTGTCAAACCGCGCGAAAGCCCCGTCCTTCCTCATCGATTAACCGGCCTCACACATTGACCGGCGCCAGGGTGGGGCGGCCGCGTATGATGTCGGCCATCTTCTCGGCGATCATGATCACGGTCGCGTTGATATTGGCGCCGACCAGATCGGGCATCACCGCGGCGTCGACCACGCGCAAGCCGTCGATGCCGCGCAGCCTGCATTCGGGATCGACCACGGCCATCGGGTCGGCATCGACGCCCATCTTGCAGGTGCCAAGCGGATGATGCGCGGTGGCGCCGATCTTTCTCACATGCGCGTCGATCTCCTCATCGCTCTCCTTGCCCGCGCCGGGCGCGAGCTCGGCTTCGGCGAAGGTCTGGAGCGGCTTCTGGCGGCAGATCTCGCGCACCATGCGCACGCCCTCGCGGATGAGCTTGATGTCCTTGTCGGTGCCGAGGAAATTCTGGTGGATGCGCAGCTTGGCGCGCGGATCGGCCGAGGCGAGCTGGACCGCGCCGCGGCTGGTCGGCCGCAACATCACGGCGCGCGGGCCGAAGCTGTCCTTCGCCGGCTGCTGGAGCAGCGGCCAATAGGGTCTGATGCCGGTGGGCGCCATGCGGAAGAGGATCTGGATGTCGGGCATGACGCCCGCTTGCGACGATTTGATGAAGCCCATCAAGCCGCCGGGCAGATCGGTCGCCGGGCCGGTGCCGAAGAGATAAGCCTGGGCCATCTCGCGCGCGATGTTGTCCATGCGCAGCCGGGCGGGGAAGGGGCCGCTGCCGCGTCGCGCGATCTCGACGCCGACCGAGAGATGGTCCTGAAGATTCTTGCCGACGCCTGTCAGCGCGACCTTCACCGGAATGCCATGGGCGGCGAGCTCTGCGGGATCGCCGATGCCCGAGAGCATCAAGAGCTGGGGCGAGTTGATGACGCCGCCGCAGAGCAGCACCTCGCGCTCCGCGCGCAGGATCGCGGTCTGGCCGTCCTTCTCGTATTCGACGCCGACCGCGCGATTGCGCTCGAAGACGAGGCGGGTGACGAGGGCCTGCGTCTCGACCTGCAGGTTCTTGCGCGCCAGCGCCGGGCGGAGATAGGCCGAGGCGCAGCTGGCGCGCCTGCCATCCGCGATATTCGCCTGGGTGCGGCCGAAGCCGTGCTGCACAGCGCCGTTGTAATCCTCGGTCGAGGGATGGCCGAGCATGCTGCCCGCCTCGCGGAAGGCCTCGATCAGCGGGTCCTCGTAGCGCGTGTAGCGCGTCTTGATCGGCCCGTCGCCGCCGCGATATTCGCTGGCGCCGCCTTCCCAGCTCTCCTGGCGCTTGAAATAAGGGAGCGCGTGCGCATAGGACCATTGCGTCAGCCCGCTTTCGGCCCAGCGGTCGTAATCGCCGCGATTGCCGCGGACATAACCCATCACATTGATCGAAGAAGAGCCGCCGATCACCTTGCCGCGCGCGCATTCGATGCTGCGCCCGTCGAGGCCGGGCTCGGCCTCGGTGAAGTACATCCAATCGTGCCGGCGCTCCTCGAAGATCTTGCCCCAGCCCAAAGGGATGTGGATGAGCGGATCGCGATCCCAGCCGCCGGCCTCGAGCAGCATCACGCGCACGTCGGTATCCTCGGTCAGGCGGTGCGCGAGGCAGCACCCGGCCGAGCCGGCGCCGACGATGATGTAGTCATAGCTCTGGGCATTCGCCTTCCCGCAATCCTCCTCGTTTTCTTGCGCCGCGATCATCCAATAGCGGCGCGCCGCTTGCAACCGGGGGTGGGGAACTTGGTTGGGCCCATGGATGCCAGTCTCTCTGTCTCCTCATCCCGAGCTTGTCGAGGGACAC
>JBJKPV010000218.1:0-8026 GCA_046706015.1 Allostellaceae bacterium
CCCGCGCTCACCATGACGCCGGCAAGATCGAGCGCCATCACCTGCGTCGATGAAGGAACGCCCGGCATCGCGATGCAGATCGTGTTGGGGAGACGCGGCGCCTCTTGCCCGAAGACGATGGCGTCGGCCGCATGCGCCAGCAACCGCCGCGCGGCGTCCTGACGCAACCCCGCCACTCCCTCAAAGGCGCCAATCTCGGCGAGCGCAATCCGCGCTGCCGCGCCGAAGCCGATGATGCCGGGAAAATTCTCGGTGCCGCCGCGCCTACCGCGCTCCTGGCCGCCGCCTTTGACCAGCGGCTCGATTTGAAGATCGGCGCGTAGAATGAGCGCGCCGGTACCCATCGGCCCGCCGATCTTATGCGCCGAGATGGTCATGAGGTCGGCGCCGAGCGCGGCGAAATCGACCCCGGTCTTGCCCGGGCCTTGAACCGCGTCGCAATGATAGAGCGCCTCATGCGCATGCGCGATCCGCGCGATCTCGGCAGCGGGCTGGATCACGCCGGTCTCGTTATTGGCGAACATCACCGAGACCAGCGCCGGCCGCGTGTCGGCGGCGAGCACCGCTTCGAGCCGGTCGAGATCGACTACGCCGGTCGCGTGCGCCGGGATGTGCACGACGCCGGGCGCGGCGGCCAGCACCGAATCATGCTCGATGCCCGAGACGATGACGCGGCGCCCGGGAAAGCCGTTGAGCGCGAGATTGTTCGCCTCGGTGCCGCCGCTGACAAAGATCACCTCGGCGGCCGCGGCGTTGACGAGCGCCGCCACCGCTTCGCGCGCGGCCTCGACTTCCTGGCGCCCGCGCCTTCCATAGGCGTGAACCGAGGAGGGATTGCCGCAAAGCGCAAGCGCGTGCTCGACCGCGTCGATGGCCTCGGCCCGCATCGGCGCATTGGCGTTCCAATCGAGATAGGTGGCGCGCGTCGCACTCATCGCAATACCGAAAGGCAGCCGTCTATTGCGCCGCGACCGCGCCTTCGGCCTCGCGCCCCTGCCCTTCGCGATGGAGCGCGCCGGCGCGGCCGAGCACGCGCTGCTCGCAAATATCGGCGAGGGTGACGGAGCTCAGATAAAGATGGATCTGGTTGCCGAGCTCTTCCCACAAATCGTGCGTCAGGCATCGGCTCTTGTTGCCGCTGCAGCCCGTGGGCGCGCCCGGCGTGCAGCGCGTCGCCCGGATCGGCTCGTCGACCGCGAGGATGATGTCGGAGACGCGCGTGCCATCCGCGCCATGCGCGAGGAGATAGCCGCCGCCCGGACCGCGTACGCTCTTGACGAGACTCGCGGAGCGAAGCTTGGCGAAGAGCTGCTCGAGATAGGAGAGCGAGATCTCTTGGCGCTCGGCGATCTCGGCGAGCGAGATCGGCTCGCCCTTGCCGTGCTTGGCGAGATCGACCATGGCCATGACCGCATAGCGCCCCTTGGTGCTGAGCCTCACTCGTTGACGCTCCTTCTTCCGCTTTCATCGCCGTAGGCGCCCGGCACCGAGCCACCGAGCTCGCGGCTCTCGCGCTCCGCCTCGAGCGACGCGAGTCGCGCCCGCAGCCGCGCGACCTCGCCATGGAGCACGCTCAGCTGACAGGCGATTGGATCGGGCGTGTCGTCGCAGGGCGTGCCATAGGGCAGGAAGGGCGCCGCCGTCTCGGGCTTCGGCCGCTCGCCGATGATCTTCGCCGGAATCCCGGCGACGCTGACCCCCGCCGGCACATCGTTCAACACCACCGCATTGGCGCCGATGCGCGCGCCCTTGCCGACGGTGAAGGCGCCCAGAACCTTGGCGCCGGCGCCGACAATGACACCGTCTTCGAGCGTCGGATGGCGCTTTTTGCCGCGGTCCAGCGAAGTGCCGCCCAAGGTCACGCCTTGATAGAGCGTCACGTCGTCGCCGATCTCGGCGGTCTCGCCGATCACGACGCCAAGGCCGTGATCGATGAAGAAGCGCTGGCCGATCGTGGCGCCGGGATGGATCTCGATGCCCGTCAAGGTCCGCGCCACGGCCGAGACGAAGCGGCCGGCCACGAGCCAGCCCCGCTGCCATAGCCAGTGCGCCAGGCGATGGGCGACCACGGCGTGGAAACCCGGATAGCACAGCACGACCTCGAGGCTCGAGCGGGCCGCCGGGTCGAGTCGCAACACATTGGCGATGTCGTCGCGCAGGTTCTTGAAAATCATTGGATTCACTATGCTATGATCGGGCCCGCTCGGAACCCGCGAAGGCGGCCGGATCGGGCTTCGGATTGAATATAGCTAGCCCGAGTAATTCGATCAAGTTTAGCCGGTGATTCATGGACAATAAGCCGGGCAAAAGCCCAGCGCAGAACTCGGGCTTTGGTCAATGCCCGAGGTGATTTTCAACGGACCGGTCGGGCGCCTCGAGGGCCGTTATCAGCATTCAAAGCAGGAAGGCGCGCCGGTTGCGCTGCTCCTCCACCCACATCCCCAGCACGGCGGCACGATGAACAACAAGGTGGTCTACACCTTGTTTCATGCCTTCGTGCATTGCGGTTTCTCGGCGCTGCGCTTCAATTTCCGCGGCGTCGGCCGCAGCCAGGGCTATTTCGACCGCGGCGAGGGCGAGCTCGCCGATGCCGCCGCCGCGCTCGACTGGCTCCAGAGCTACAACCCCAACGCCAAGGCGTGCTGGATCGGCGGCTTCTCTTTCGGCGCCTGGATCGGCATGCAGCTCTTGATGCGCCGGCCCGAGATCGCCGCTTTCGTCTCGATCGCGCCGCCCGCCAACATGTTCGATTTCAGCTTCCTTGCCCCCTGCCCCGCCTCGGGCCTCATCGTTCAGGGCGACCAGGATCAGATCGTGCCGCTCGACGCGATGCAAAAGCTGGTCACCAAGCTGATGCATCAGCGCGACATCAAGATCGATTACCGCATCATCCGCGGCGCCGATCATTTCTTCCAGAACGAGCTCGCCGAGCTCGGTGCCATCGTCGAGGACTACGTCGCCGGCGCCGAGCCGCAGCGCGCCGTGGCGGGCTGAGCGCGCCTAATCTTCGAACGGGTCGTGCACCAGCACGGTGTCGTCGCGTTCCGGGCTGGTCGAGAACAGCGCGACCGGCGCCTCGATCAGCTCCTCGATGCGGCGAATGTATTTGATCGCGAGCGCCGGGAGTTCGGCCCATGAGCGCGCGCCGCGCGTGTTCTCGCTCCAGCCCTCGATCGCCTCATAGACCGGCTCGACCGCCTCCTGCCCTTCGGCGCTGGCCGGTAACCGATCGAGCAATTGGTTGCCGAGGCGGTAGCCGGTGCAGACCTTGATCTCTTTGAAGCCGTCGAGGACGTCGAGCTTGGTCAGCGCGATGCCGTTGATACCAGCGACCTTCACCGCCTGGCGCACCATCACCGCATCGAACCAGCCGCAGCGCCGCTTGCGTCCGGTGACGACGCCGAATTCCTTGCCGCGCTGGCCCAACAGCTCGCCGGTCGCGTCGGTCAATTCGCTCGGGAAAGGCCCCGAGCCGACGCGCGTCGTATAGGCCTTGGTGATGCCGAGCACATAGCCGACCGCGCTCGGGCCGAGCCCCGAGCCCGACGCGGCCTGGCCTGGATGGGTGTGCGAGGAGGTCACGAACGGGTAAGTGCCGTGATCGACATCGAGCATGATGCCTTGCGCGCCTTCGAACAGCACGCGCTTGCCCGATCTTTTTGCCTCATCCAAGAGCCGCCACACCGGCTCGGCATAGGGCAGAACCTTGGGCGCGATCGCGATAAGCGCTTCCAGGAGCGGCGCGCGCTCGGCCTCGGCCGCGCCCAGCCCGCGCAGCAACGCGTTGTGATGGAGCAGCAGGTGGTCGAGTTTTTCCGGCAGGCTCGACGGATCGGCGAGATCGCAGACGCGGATGGCGCGCCGCCCCACCTTGTCCTCATAGGCCGGGCCGATGCCGCGGCCGGTGGTGCCGATCTTGTTTTCCCCTCTCGCCTCCTCGCGCGCGCGATCGATCTGGCCGTGCGACGGGAGAATGAGACTCGCGTTCTCGGCGAGCTTCAGATTGTCGGGTGTGACCTCGACGCCCTTCTGGCGGATCGCTTCGATCTCCTTGACCAGCGCCCAAGGATCAACCACCACGCCGCTGCCGATGATCGAGTGCTTTTCCGGTCGCACGATGCCCGAGGGCAAAAGGCTCAGGCGGAACTCGACGCCGTCGATGACGAGCGTATGGCCGGCATTGTGGCCGCCCTGGAATCGCACCACGACATCGGCGCGCTGCGACAGCCAATCGACGATCTTACCCTTGCCTTCATCGCCCCATTGGGCGCCGATCACCGCAACATTGGCCATTTACGCGCAACTCCTTGATGAGGCCACAGCGTAGCACAGGCTTGGCGCGAATCGAGTGCCATGCCGTCGTGCGAAGCAAGACTTAACGACCCAGCACAGGCGTGGCGCGAATCGAGCGCCATGCCGTCGTGCGAAGCGCAAGTTAACGTTGACGCGAGCGCGATGGCGGGGACGAAAATTTTGCTGCGCGGGGCGTCAACCCAGCGAAATGATCTTTTCGCCGGAAAGATGATGATCGCAGCCGAGGCGGCGCGCCTCGGCTTCCGCGTCGTCGACCGGCGCGAGGCCCGCAACCGTCACATAACCTTGCGCCCGCCAGCGCGCGGCCGCGGCCAGATTGGCGTCGGCCGGCACATATAGCCGCGGCGCCGTGCGATGCGCCGGCGTCGCCTCGAGCACGGTGTCGGTATAGAGCGTGAAGCCGGTCGCGTCCTCGCCGCCGCCCACGCCACCATCGCCGCCGGTGCGATAGCGCCCGCCGCGGCCGAGCTCGCCCGCGACGCCGCGGGCGAAGAAAGAAAAGCTCACGCCGGTGTGGTATTCGAATCCGCGGCTCTCGACCGGATCGATGGTGGCAGTCACGCGCGGCGCCGCTTGCGCCAAGCGCGCCGCCACTTCGGCGAGGCGCGCGCGTTCTTCCGCCGCCTCGGCGGGCAGCTTCAACGCGGCGATGGCTTTGAGCGCGGCATCGGCCGGCCCGGCCGCGGCCAAGAGCTTTTGCAGCACGCCGGCCGCCTTGCCGCCCGAAGCCGCGACGGCCCCCGCATCCTTGTGGTCGAGCGCACGGCGCAGAGTCTCGAACTGCTCACCTTCGATGCCGGCGGTGCGGCACAGCGCCGGGACGAGCGTCGGCAAGGTCAGATCGACCGAAAGCCCGACAATGCCGAGGCCAGTCAAGGCTTCGCTCGCCACCGACAGCACCTCGATATCGGCCGCGATCTCGGCGCTGCCGATCAGTTCCGCGCCGACCTGGCCGATCTGGCGCTCCGGCCTGATGTCGCTGCCGCGCACGCGCATCACCTGGCCGGAATAGCACAGACGCAAGGGCCGCGGCGCATGCGCCAGACGCGCTGCCGCGATCCGCGCCACTTGCGGCGTCATATCCGCGCGCAATCCGATCATGCGTTGCGAGATCGGATCCATCAGCCGGAAGGTCTCATGCGCCATCGCCGCGCCGGCGCCCGAAAGAAGATTATCCTCGAACTCGACGAGCGGCGGCTTCACCCGCTCATAGCCATAGCTCGTCAGCACTGCGATCAGGCGCGAAACCGCTTCGGCCTCGGCCTCGGCGGCGGGCGGCAGAAGATCGCGCAGGCCTTGCGGCAACAGCGCCTTGTGGAGCGCATCGTTCATGGCGCGGGGATAGCGGTTTTGCCGCGGCGCGGCAAACGGAAAAGCGCCTCGTGTCCCGGTTCCGAAATTCGCCCCATCTCGATATCGGGCCCCGGCGAATTTCGGAATCGACAGGACACGAGCAACTTATTGAATCCTAGTGTCGTTCTAGTTTCGAAGTTCGCCAAGTGCCGATATCGAGATGGGGCGAACTTCGAAACAACGACACTAGCTCGAGCGCGTTCCACGCAAGGTGTCGGCGAGGCGGGCGACCTCGCGGCTGGCCCGCGAAGCCGGGACATTCGCGAAACCCATGATCAGGCCGGGGCGTGTTTTCGTCTCGATCGCCCAGGAAGAAAGCGCGACCACACCAAACGCGGCGACCGCGTCTTCTCCGACGAGCGCCACATCATCGCTGCCGGGCGGAAGCCGCGCCAAGAGATGCATGCCGCTCTCCTCGAGGCCGATGTCCCAGGCCGGGCCGAACCGCACCGCCAGCGCCGCCACGAGCGCGGCGCGCCGCTCGCGATAGAGCAGGCGCATGCGGCGGATGTGGCGTGCGAAATGTCCTTCGCCCATGAAATCGGCGACGCCCATTTGCATGAGCAGCGACTGGCTCGGCGCGAGCAAGCCGGTGATGCGACGCAGCGCGGGGACGAGGTCGGGCGGCGCGACGAGATAGCCGAGTCGCAGGCTCGGCATCAGCACCTTGCTGAACGTGCCGACATAGAGCACGCGCTCGTTGCGGTCGAGGCTCTTCAGCGCTGGCACCGGCTGACCGCGAAACTGAAACTCGCCGTAATAATCGTCCTCGACGATCCAGCCGCCACTGCGCGCCGCCCAATCGAGCAACGCCAGGCGGCGCGGCAGCGATAAGGGCATGCCGAGCGGCGCTTGATGCGAGGCGGTGACGACAGCGAGCTTGGCGCGCGGCGCCGCTGCGATGCCGCGCTCGACCATCAGCCCCTCGGCGTCGACCGCGACCGGAACGGGACGCGCGCCGGCAAGCGCTAGGGCCTCGCGTGTACGCGGATAGGCCGGGTCTTCGATCCAGACCCTATCGTCCGGCCGCAACAGCGCGCGCGTGACGAGATCGAGTGCGCCGGTATAGCCGGCGGTGATGAAGATCTGTTCTTGCATGGCGACGACGCCGCGGGCGATGGCGAGATAGCGCGCGATCGCCTCGCGCAGCGGCGCGTAGCCCGCAGGATCGGGATAGTTCATCGCCATCGGCGCGAGGTTGCGCGCACGCCGGGCGACGAGGCGCGACCACAGACCGCGCGGGAAAGCATCGACTGCCGGCATGCCGACCTGGAACGGCTTCGGCGCCGCACCCCAGGCCGGGCGTGTCGTCTCTGGTACAACGTGGCGTGACCGAGCACGTCGGTTCGCCGCCGGCGGCGGCTCGTGTGGCGGTCTCAGCGCCTCGCCGCGCAGGCTGCGATGGACGCGCGTGCCGGCCGCGCCCTCGCTGAGGATATAGCCCTCGCCGGCAAGCCACTCATACGCCGCCTTCACCGTGCCGCGCGCGACGCCGAGCTCTTCGGCGAGCGCGTTCCAGGACGGCAACCGCGCGCCCGGCGGCAAAGTGCCGTCGAGAATCGCGGCACGAATGCGCGCATAGATCTGGCGGTAGAACGGCACGGCGGCGCGCCGCTCGAGCCGAAGACGCAATCGCGAAGATGGGGCCCTGATGTTCATGGTACAGCAAGTTTCTTAGATTTTGGTTCTACCGTCTATCCCATCGTGGCTCCAGATTGAAGGCGCCGGCCGCCATCGGCCGGCAAGGAGGTTCGAGATGGAAGAGCGCTTCAATCCATTCAAGGCAGTGCCCGAAGGCAATCAGGCGATGGCGGGGCTGCAGGCCTATGTCAGCGGCTGCGGTCTCGACGCGTCGCTCCGTCATCTGGTGGCGCTGCGCGCCTCGCAGATCAATGGCTGCGCCTTCTGCCTTGCCATGCATGCCGAGGAGGCACGCCAGCATGGCGAGAGCGATGACCGCATCCATCTGCTCAATGCCTGGCGCGAGGCACCGGTCTTCACGCCGCGCGAGCGCGCGGCACTCGCCTGGACCGAGGCGCTGACGCTTTTGGCGCAAGGCCATGTGCCCGACGCGGTCTATCACGAAGCGCGGGCGCGGTTCAGCGAGAAGGAGCTGGTCGATCTGTCCCTGGCGGTTGTGGTGATCAATGGCTGGAACCGGATGATGGTTGCGTTCCAGGTGCCCCCGCGCGTGGAGTTGGCGAAAGCCGGGTGACGCGGGCATGAGCGACCAAGCAAAGCTCGCGGATGTTTTCCGCGCACGCCATCACTGCATGCCGCCGCTCCTGCTGCCCAATGCCTGGGATGGAGCCAGCGCGCGCATTCTCGTCGCCGCCGGCTTCGACATGATCGCGACCAC
>JBJKPV010000219.1:0-14073 GCA_046706015.1 Allostellaceae bacterium
GGCAGCACCGCGCCGGTGATGAGGCGCGCGCGCTTGGTGCGCGCTGCGGCCGCGGTCAGGAACAGCAGCGGGTTGGGCGAATAGCCGCCATAAGGCGTGAAATAATGCTCGACCGTGCGCACATGGCCCCAGCCGTCGGGATCGCACAGATCGCAAAGGCGCAAGCATTCGTCGAAATATTGCTGGCCCGATTTTTGGCTCGGCCCTACATCGGGGAAAAACTGAATGCCGAATTCCATGGACCTCTCCCTTCACGCCCTGACGCGGCCCATTTAACATCGGGAAGGCACCGCCACCAAGTTTACTTTTTGGGGGATGTTGCCTGCTCGCGCGACCTGAATCGGTGGGATCATGAAAGCCTATACGATTGGCCATTCGACGCGCAGCCTGGATGATTTCATCGCGGTGCTCGAGAGCGTGCCGATCGAAGCGGTCGCCGATATCAGGCGCTTTCCGCGCTCGCGCCGCCATCCGCACTTCAATGCCGAGAATTTGGCGCCGTCCTTGGCCGCGCGTGGCATCGCCTATCGCCATTTTCCGGCTCTGGGCGGCAGGCGTCCGGCGCGCAAGGACGGCAAGCCCTCGCCCAATACTTTCTGGCGCGAGGCGGGTTTTCGCAATTTCGCCGATTATGCCGAGACGGAGGAATTTCGCGCCGCCTTCGATGCCTTGAAGGCGCTGGCGGCCTCGCGCGTCACGGCCATTCTCTGCGCCGAAGCGGTGTGGTGGCGCTGCCATCGCCGCATCGTCGCCGATTATTTGATCGCCGCCGGCTTTTCCGTCGAGCACGTCTTCGACCGCGACAAGCGCGAGCCCGCGGTGTTGACGCCGGGAGCCGCGCCGCGCGCGGACGGCGCCATCCTTTATGCCGGCGCCGAGCCGCTCTTGCTCTGATCGCTGCCCTGGCCGGGCGCCGGCAGGCTGCGCCGCTGCGCGATCTTCTCGCTTTCGGCAAGCGTGTCGCGCAAGGTCTGGTCGGCCTGGCACGTCATCTTGATGAAGGCCCTGAGGAAGGAATCGGTGCGCGGCAGCTGGAACAGCGTTTCCTCGTCATGAGCGGCGGCGCGGCCCGAGACGGTGATGGTGTTCTCCTGCGGCGTCAGCACCAGCTCGACCAGCGGGATGCCGGGCCCGGTGATGTATTCGACCACGCGCAGGCGCTTGGTGTTGGTCGGGTCGGGGCGAATCGTCATGCGATAGGCGGTGCGGTTCGTCGACGCCTCGATCAGCGCGCGCGAGAACGGGCGCAGGAACGCCTCGTCGAAGCCCAGCACGGCGAGCGGCTGCTCGTTGGTCGCGCCGGAGCGGATCTCGAGCGTCGTCCACAGCGAAGCGTGGCCGTCATAATAATCGATCGAGGCCAGATCGAGGTTCAAGGAATCGATCGGCTGCGGGGCGGCGTCGGCGCGGCTGCACAGGAACGCAAAGCAAGCCGGCTCGCGGCGCAGCGACAAGGTGGTCGCGGCCTCGAGGTTCCAATCGGTCAGAGCGTGAATAGGTTGGTCCATTTGCGGCGTCTTCGGCATCGCGAGATGGGTTGGTTTTCGCCCGGGTCATTCAACCCGTGCCGCGTTAAAGGACAAATAATGACGCAAAATGCGACGATCCCGATTTACGGAGACGGCGCCGCGGAGAGAATTCGCTAACCATGTCGGCCAACCGGCCATAATCCGAGCGTTGCGAAGGACCTCGCCGTTTATCTTAACGCGTGCTCGAACAAGACGATGTCGGAGGCGCGCCGCGCGCGGCACCGTGCCGCGCTGTCTCAGGCGCCTTCGCTCGCTTCTTCCATTGCCAGCGCGGCTTCGAGCCAGCGCGCCTCGGCCTCGCCCAGCGCTTGCGCCAGCACCGCCTGCTCGCGCATCAGCGCGGCGAGCTCGGCGCCCTCCAGGCGATAGGTCGCGGGATCGGCGAGGCGCCCATCGATCGCCTGCTTGCGCGCGGCGAAGTCCGCGGCCGCGCGCTCGGCCGATTTGAGCGCGCGGCGCAAGGGCTCGAGCTCGCGGCGTTGCGCGGCCGCAGCCTGGCGCGCGGCGCGGCGCGCATGACCGGCGCCGTTTCCGGCAGCCGGCGCCGCCTCGCTCTTGGGCGCGAGCACGAGGCGGCGGTAATCCTCGAGATCGCCGTCATAGGGCTTCACCGTGCCTTCGGCGACGAGCCACAGCCGGTCGGCGGCAAGCGAGAGTAAGTGCCAGTCATGGCTGATGAGCACGACCGCGCCGGCGAATTGGTTGATCGCCGCGATCAGCGCCTCGCGCGCCTCGAGATCGAGATGATTGGTGGGTTCGTCGAGGATGAGGAGCGGCGGCGCGTCGACGGTGATGAGGGCGAAGGTGAGCCGCGCCTTCTCGCCGCCCGAGAGGTCGCCCGCCTTGACAAAGACCTTGTCGGCGCCGAAGCCGAACCGCGCCAGCCGCGCGCGCACGGCTTCGGGGGTCGCCTCGGGCATGAGCCGCGCCAGATGCTCGAAGGGCGTGGCCTCGGGCTCGAGCTCGTCGATCTGATGCTGCGCGAAATAGCCGGCGCTGAGCCGCGGCGCGCGGCGGATCTCGCCCGAAAAAGGCTTGAGCCTTCCGGCCAGGAGCCGGGCGAAGGTGGTCTTGCCGTTGCCGTTGGCGCCCAAGAGTGCGACGCGGTCGTCGGGATCGAGGCGCAGATCGAGGCCGCGCAGCACCGGCTTGTCGGGCTCGTAGCCGACTGCGACGTGATCGAGCGTGATGAGCGGCGGCGCCAGCTCGCGCGGCTCGGGAAAATCGAGGCGGATCGACGCCTCTTCACCGCCGGCGAGCTCAATCGGCTCCAGCCGCGCCAGCGCTTTGACGCGGCTTTGCGCCTGGCGCGCCTTGGTCGCCTTGGCGCGGAAGCGGTCGATGAAGGTCTGCAGCCGCTCGCGCTCCTTCTCCTGGCGCTGCGCCAGCGCCTCGCGGCGCGCGAGCGTCTCGCGCCGCTGGCGCAGGAAGGATTCGTAATCGCCGCTATAAAGCGTGAGCTTCAGATCGGCGAGATGGAGGATGTGATCCACCACCTCGTCGAGAAACTGCCGGTCGTGGCTGACGAGGAGGAGCGTCTTGCGATAGCGCCGCAAAAAATCGGCGAGCCAGAGCGCGGCCTCGAGATCGAGATGGTTGGTGGGCTCGTCGAGGAGCAAGAGATCGGGCTCGGCGAAGAGCGCGGCCGCCAGGGCCACGCGCATGCGCCAGCCGCCGGAAAAGCTCGCCATCGGCCGAAGCTGCGCTTCGTGATCGAATCCGAGACCGTCGAGGATGATCGCGGCGCGCGCCGGCGCCGATGACGCGCCGATCGCGGCGAGCTCTTCCTGGATTTCGGCCGCGCGCGCGGGTTCGTGCGTTGCCTCGGCCTCGCGCAGCAGCGCCGCGCGCTCCTCATCGGCGCCGAGCACGATCTCGAGCGGGGTCGCGGCGCCGCCCGGCGCTTCCTGCGCGACGAAGCCGATGCGCGTGCCCTTGGGACAGGCGATCTCGCCGCCATCGGCGTGGAGCGTGCCGCGGATCAGATCGAGCAAGGTCGATTTTCCGGTGCCGTTGCGCCCGACCAGCCCGACCTTCCAGCCATCGGGAATCTGGACCGAGGCGTCGTCGAGCAAGGTACGGCCGGCGATGCGGTAGGTGAGCGCGGCGATCGTCAACATCGCTGCCTCCTAGCACAGGATGGCGGCGCTTTGCAGCGGGCGTGGGGCGTCCGTGTTCCCGCTCGCCTTCGGACGCGCCCCGATGCCGGCGCGCGGATCGTGGGAAAAAGCTCAGCCCTCGCCGGGCTGCGCGGGCGCCGTCACCGCATCTTGAGGATGATCACCCGATCGCTGCTGGGGTCGGTGACGGGGCGCAGCTTCGCCACCTGATCGGCGGTCACTGCGGCTGTGTTGTTGCCCCAGCCATTGCGCACGAAGCTCAAGACGCTGGCGATCTGATCGTCGGTCAGCTGCACGCGATATTGCGGCATGCGATAGGAATCGGGCGCGCCCTTCACCACCAGCGGCTCGGCCCCGTTCAACACGAGATTGATGAGCGAGGACGGGTCGTGGTTGAGGACGACGGGATTGCCTGCGAGCGGCGGAATGAAGGCATCCCGGCCCTTGCCGTCGACGCCGTGGCACGAGACGCAATAGCCGAGATAGATCGTGCCGCCGGCCTCTTGCGGCTTGCCGCTCTGAAGCGACTTCGTCGTCGTATCGTCATAGGCATAGGCGGCCTGCTGCGCGGTCGCGGGCAGCGATTTGAGGTAGGCGGCCATGGCGTTCAAATCGGCGTCGCTCAGATAAGGCGTGCTGTTGTTGACGACGTCGAGCATCGAGCCGAACGCCGTGCCTTTGGCGCTGTGTCCGGATTTGAGAAAGGCGACGATATCCGCCTGCGACCAGGAACCGAGCCCGGTACGGGCATCGCCGCGCAGATCGGGTGCATACCAGGCGTCGAGCTCGGCGCCTTCGAGATAGCGGCTGCTGCTGTCGTCGAGCGCCTTTTCCTGCCACGCCCAGCCGCGCGGGCTGTGGCAGGCGCCGCAATGGCCGAGACCTTCGACGAGATAGGCGCCGCGGTTCCAAGCCGCGTCGTGGCCTTGCTTCGGCACATAGACACCCTTGTCGACGAAGAGCCAGTTCCACATCGCCAGCGGCCAGCGCCAGCTCTTGATGCCGGTGATCTCGCTCGGCTTGTCCGCCTGTTTGACCGGCGGCACCTCTTTCATGAAGAAATCGTAGAGCGCCTGGAGATCCGAATCCGTGATCTTGGCATAGGACGGATAAGGCATCGCGGGATAGAGATGGTGTCCGTCCTTGGCGATGCCGTGCCGCACGGCGCGGTCGAAATCCGCGAAGCTGTATTTGCCGATCCCGGTGTCGGTGTCGGGCGTGATGTAGGTCGAGTAGATCGCGCCCAGCGTCGTTCCCATCTTGAGGCCGCCGGCAAACGCCTTGCCGCCCGGTACGGTATGGCAGGCGACGCAATCGCCGGCGCGCGCCAGGTATTCGCCCCGATCGATCGACGATGCCGCAGGCGCCGCCGCTGGTTGCGCGTGCGCCAGCGGCACCGCGCCAAGCACGAACAGCATCGTGGCGAGAAGTTTCATCCGGTTCATGTGATCCGCCCGATCGTTTTTGTTATCACCCCAATTTATCCACGGCCTCGGCGCGAGGCTGTGCCGCGCGCGCAAGCCGCCGCCTCTCGGCTGACGGCTTGCGCGTTCTTCGAGACCCTAATCAGTTCAGGCGGAGCTCGATGACAGATCGTGATCCATGATCGGCAGGCTGCGAATGCGCTTGCCGGTCGCGGCGAAGATCGCGTTGGCGACCGCGCCCGAGATCGGCGGCGTCGCGGGCTCGCCGGCACCGCCCCATTTGGGGCCGCCGCTCGGCAAGAGGTAGACCTCGGTCTTCGGCGCTTCGGCCAACCGCACCATGCGGTAAGTGTCGAAATTGCCCTCCACCGGGATGCCGTTCTTCACTTCGATCTTGCCGAAGAGGGCGGCGGTCAAGCCGAAGATCACGCTACCCTCGGCCTGTTCGGCGATGGTCTGAGGATTGACCATGTAGCGCGTATCGAGGGCCACGACCACGCGGTCGACCTTGACCGTGCCATTCGGCTTGACTGTGACCTCGGCGACCTGCGCGCAGAGGCTGTCGGTGTCGGTGGAGATCGCGATGCCGCGGCCGCGCCCCTTGGCCATCGGCTTGCCCCAATCGCCTTTCTCGGCCGCCGTGTCGAGCACCTTGAGCCAATCCGCCCTTCCTTCGAGCAGCTTGCGCCGGAATTGGTAGGGATCCTTGCCGGCGGCGGTGGCGAGCTCGTCGATGAAGCTCTCCATCGCGTAGACATGCTGGTTCGCGCCCGGCGCGCGCCAGAACCACACCGGCATGTGTGTGTTCTTGATCACCGCGTCGACATGGAAGTTGGGAACCGCATAGCCGATATCGGCAATCCCCGCCGTTGCCATAGGCTCCACCCGGTTGGGCGGAAATTTACGGCCGACAGAGTGAAGAATGGACGAGGTGACGATCCGCGCCGACAAGGCTGTCGGCATGCCGTCGGAGCCGACCGCGGCCTTGAAGCGCACCACGGCATGAGGCCGGAACTTGTCGTGGCGCGTATCCTCCTCACGCGTCCAGACGAGCTTCACCGGTTTCTGCACCGCCTTGGCGATGGCGATCGCCTGCTTGACCTCATCGTTCGCGTCGCGCCGTCCGAAGCCGCCGCCGACAAAGCCGTTATGGACATAGACCTGCTCGGGCTTAAGGCCGGCGGCCTCAGCCGCGGCCTCGGTCGCGTCGAGCGCGTCCTGGGTTCCGACCCAGACGTCGAGCCGGTCTTGCTGGAGATGGACCGTCGCGTTCATCGGCTCCATTGGCGAATGCGACAGATAAGGCGTCTCATAGACCGCCTCGAAGGTCTTGGCGCCGCCGCCCATGGCCTTTTCGACATCGCCATGGCTGCGCGCGGTGATCGCGGGGCCATTGAGCGCGGCGTGGAATTCCTTCGAGAGCGACGCGCTGTCGACATCGCCGGCGCCGCCGGCATCCCATTCGGGGTGAAGCTTCGCCAGCGCCTGCTTGGCGCGCCAGAAGCTTCCGGTGGCGGCCACCGCCACCGCGTCGTCCAGCTTCACCACCCCGATGATTCCGGGCGCGCCCTGGAGCGGCGATTCATCGACGCTTTTCAGCTTGCCGCCCGGAACCGGGCATTGCTGAATGGCGGCGAAGACCATCCCCGGCACTTGCGCGTCGATGCCGAACTTGCCCGAGCCGTCGATCTTGTGGACGATGTCGACGCGCGGCATCGGCTTGCCGATGAAGGTGAATTGATCGGGTTTCTTGATCGCCGGTTCCGCGTTGAGCTTGATCTTCGCCGCATCCGAAGCGAGCTCGCCGTATCTCAGACTGCGGCCGCTGGGCCCGTGCGTCACGACGCTGTTGGCGGCGCGGCATTCGCCGGCCGGAACGTTCCAGCGCGCCGCGGCCGCGGCGATCAGGCGCTCGCGCGCGCTGGCGCCGACCTGCTGCATCTTCTTTTGCGACGCCCTGACCGACTGGCTGCCATGCGAGAACATGTCGCCATAGACTTTGTGCTCGCGCAGATTGCGGTTGGGCGAGGCGTATTCGATGCGCACCTTCGACCAGTCGCATTGCAGCTCCTCGTTGATGATCATCGGCAGCGCCGTCATGCTGCCTTGGCCCATCTCGGAGCGCTGATAGCGGATCAGCACGGAATCATCGGGATCGATCGCGATCCACGCATCGACCTCGTGCGGCGCGTAGCCGCCCTGGTCGTAAGGCTCGGCGGCCACAGTCGCGGCCGCGGCCCAGCGCGGCAAAGCGCCGATGCCGATGGCGAAGCCGCCGGCGGCGGTCGCCATGGTGACGATGAAATGGCGGCGCGAGAGGCTGGTGGCGGCGATACGGGTTCCGTCCATGGCTCGTCCTCCCCTCAGGCTTTCATCAGGCCGGCGGCGCGATGGATCGCGCGGCGCAGCCGCTCATAGGTGCCGCAGCGGCAGATATTCGTGATGTTCGCGTCGATATCGGCGTCGGTCGGCGTCGGGTTCTGTTTGAGGAACGCGGCCGCGGCCATGATCTGCCCCGATTGGCAATAGCCGCATTGCGGCACGTCCTCGGCGAGCCAGGCTTGCTGCACCGGGTGCTTGCCATCCGGCGACAGCCCTTCGATCGTGATGATGCTGGCGCCTTCGACAGCGCCGATCGGCACCGAGCAGGAGCGCATCGCCTCGCCGTTGATGTGCACCGTGCAGGCGCCGCATTGGGCGATGCCGCAGCCGAATTTCGTGCCGGTGAGCCCGACCACGTCGCGCAACGCCCAAAGCAGCGGCGTATCCGGTTCGAGGTCGATCTGATGCTGTGTGCCGTTGACGGTGAACGTGATCATCTTCGGACGCTCCCATGCGGGTGTGATTTTACGGAACTCTAGCACAACTCCGAATGGCGCCACCAACACTTCGCGCTCGCGGGCGGGGCCGGCCGCCCTTGTCACAGCCCTCTTATGCGTCGGCCGGACGCGCGCCGCCGGAAACGAAAGGCGCCACAGGCTTATGCGCTCAATAGGTCCATTGCAGCGCGAGGTAATAGGAGAACGCGTTGGTCGTGGTGGCGTGCAGGATGCCGCGCCCGGCGGAGAAAAGGAGGTGGTAGTGCTCGGTGATGTCCCAGATGCCGCCGAGATTGAACCCGGTCTGGTCTTCGCCGCCGATCGTGTCGGCGCTTTGGTGAAAGATCTCGCCGCCGAGCGCGAGGTCATCCGTCACCTGGCGCTGCACCAGCCAGCCGAGGAACCAGTAATTCTTGTTGCCCGCGCCGGGATTGATCCAATAGCCGCCGCCGCCATAGCTGAGCCATTTGCCGAAGCCCTTTTGCAGCCAGAGCGGAATGAAGGCATGGACATGGCCGGTGCCGAGGCCGCGCGCCTCGTTCCCGCTCGGCAGCTCCAACAGCGGAAAGATCCCGATCTGTGGCCGCCAGCCGGCCTCGTCCTCGGTGACGAAGCGGTATTTGACGCCGAGCTCGGTGTCGCCATACCCGAATTTCGTGCCGCTGCCTTCGGGCCGGTCGAAGGCGAGCGGCAGCACGATGTGGAGCTGCATCTCGGGCAGCGCGCCGTAATTGATCTCGATGCCCGGAAGGACGCCGCTGCTGTCGCCTTTGACGTGCGTCGCGGTCGAGAACCCGTAGACCTCCCAATGGTGGAGTTCGACCGGCTCGGGATCGTCGGTGCGGAAAGGCGGGCCCGCTTGCGCCGCGCCGGCGCCGAGCACGAGCGCGACGAGGACAAGCCCGGCGAGACGCGGGCTCACGCGATCACCGCCAGCGCGCTCGCGCCCAAGGCGCCGAGCACGACCACGATCAAAGGCGGCACGCGCCAGAAGACGAGCAGCAGAAACGCCGCGATGCCGAGGCCGAAATCGGCGCCGCTGGTGATCGCGCTGGTCCAGACCGGCGTATAGAGCGCGGCGAGGAGAAGCCCGACCACCGCGGCGTTGACGCCCCTCAGCGCCGCCTGCACCGCACTGCGCCGCCGGAGCGCGTCCCAGAACGGCAGTACGCCGATCAGCAACAGGAAGGACGGCAGATAGATCGCGCAGAGACAAAGCAGCGCGCCTTCCCAGCCGCTCGGCCCCGGCTGCATGATCGTGCCGAGATAGGCGGCAAAGGTGAAAAGCGGCCCGGGCACGGCTTGCGCCGCGCCATAGCCGGCAAGGAACGCGTCGTTGCTGGCCCAGCCCGGCGGCACGACGGCTTGCTGCAGCAACGGCAGCACGACATGGCCGCCGCCGAAGACCAGCGCGCCCGCGCGATAGAAACTGTCGACGAGGCTGAGCGCGTGGCTCTTCAGCGCCGCGTCGATCGCGGGCAGGCCGAAGAGAAGAACGGCGAAAAGCACGAGCGAAGCGATGCCGAGGCCGCTTCCGAGCGAGAAGCCGATCGCGCCGCTGCCGCCGGTTGCCGCTCCTTGCTTCAGCCACAGCCAGCCGATCAGCCCGCCCGCGACGATCGCGCCGATCTGGCCCAAGGCGCCCGGCACCGCGAGCACGAGCAAGGCGGCGCCGACCGCGAGGCTCGCCCGCGCGCGATCGGGGCAGAGATTGCGCGCCATGCCCCAAACCGCCTGCGCCACCACCGCCACCGCGACGATCTTCAGCCCGTGCAGCCAGGGCGCTTGCGCCATGTCGCCCAGCCGCGTGACGCCATAGCCGAACGCGATCAAGGCCAGCGCCGAGGGCGCGGTGAAGCCGAGCCAGGCGGCAAGCCCGCCCGGCAGCCCCGCGCGCAATATCCCCAGCGCAATCCCGGTCTGGCTGCTCGCCGGGCCGGGCAGGAACTGGCACAGCGCGACGATATCGGCATAGGACGCTTCCTCGAGCCAGCGCCGCCGCGTCACGAACTCGGCGCGGAAATAGCCCAGATGCGCCACCGGCCCGCCGAAGCTGGTCAGTCCCAGGCGCAGGAAGACGAGAAAGACCGTGAGCCAGGAATCCTTGGCTGCGGTTTCGGACTCTGGCGTTGCGTCCCGTGGCGCGGTCGATTGCATTCCGCCTCTTTCCCGCCTATCCGAAAGGCGAAGCTTCGCATCGAGCCTAGCGCAAGCAGGGAGGAGGAAACATGACCGCCGAGGAACGCGACGACAAGCTCGCCATTCGCGAGGTGATCGAGAATTGGGTGATATGGCGCGATTCGGGGCAATGGGACCTGTTCAAGACCGTCTGGCACGATGCCGCGCGCATGCAAGCGACCTGGTTCCAGGGCAGTTTCGAGGATTTCATCGCCAATGCCCGGCAGAGCTGGGGCCGCGGCGGCGTCAGCTGCCATTTTCTCGGCGGCACCTCGATCCGGTTGAAAGGATCGCGCGCGATCGCCCAGACCAAGATGAAGATCGATACGCGCGGCAAGGCTGAGGACGTGCTGTGCGACATTGTCTGCACTGGGCGCTTTTATGATTTCCTCGAAAAGCGCGACGGGCGCTGGGCGATCGCGCTGCGCCAGCCGATCTACGAGAAGGACCGGCTCGACCCGGTCGATCCCTCCGCCGCGCCCAGGCTCGATCCGCAACTGCTCGCGTCGTTCCCCGAGGGCTATCGCCATTTGGCCTATGTCCAGGCGAAGGCGGGGTTTCCGGTCAAGCGCGACATGCCCGGCTTGCACGGGCCTGAGGTCGAGCGCCTCTACGAAGCGGGCGCTAAATTCCTCGACGGCGGCCCGGCCGTTTACGCTTGAGGCGAAAATAGCACCTCCAACAATCGCAAATGGGTGATCGACCCCCCACCCGCTCGCTGTCGCTCGCGGCCTCCCTCTCAAGGGGGGAGGCGAAAGATGAGCGAAACTCCCAAAGTCACCTCCCCCTTGAAGGGGGAGGTCGGCGCGCAGCGCCGGGAGGGGGTGACTCCACCGTTGGCGATGGCAAGTGCTAGCTCACGACAGCGCGCGCAGATCGGCGCGCAAGCGATCGGGGCTCGATCGGCCGAGCGAGCGCTCGACCGCGGCATGGGTGCGCTTCCAAATCGGCAGCGCCTCGACGAGCAGCGCGCGGCCTTCAGTTGTCAGTTTCAAGCGCCGGCTGCGCTTGTCGGCGTCGTCGATCGCGATGTCGACGAGGCCGCGGCGCTCAAGCGGTTTCAAATTGGCGGTCAAAGTAGTGCGATCCATCGCCAGCACGGACGAGACCATGCCGATGCTCGGCGGCTCCGGCCGGTTCAACGACATCAACAGCGAGAACTGGCCGTTGGTGAGACTGAGCGGCCGCAGCGCCTCGTCGAAGCGCCGCGCCACGACCCGCGCCGCGCGCTGCAGATGAAGGCAGAGACAGGTATCGCGTACATGGATGGTGGTTTCGCGCGAAAGGCTCTTGGCGGTTGACATGGTCTAATAATGTTGATATCAACTCAAATGTCAAGGGGCATCGAGCGCGCGGGAGTTGGGGAGGCATGGCGACGGTCACCTTCACATCGGCGCTGCAGCGCTTCCTCGCCGCGCCCTCGGCCGAGATCGAGGCGGCGAATGTGGGCGCGGCGCTCGACGCGATGTTCCGATCGCACCCGGCTTTGCGCTCCTATGTACTCGACGATCAGGGCGCCTTGCGCCGCCACGTCGCTGTCTTTGTCAACGGCGCACCTGTGCGCGATCGCGTGACCTTGTCCGATCCCTTGGGCCCGCGCGATCAGGTCTATGTCTTCCAGGCGCTCACCGGCGGCTGAACGGAGGAGAGAATGACGGACCGGCTTCATGTCGCGACCCGCAAGGGGCTCTTCGAATTCGCGCGCAAGGGGGCCAGCTGGGACATCGTCGAGACGCGCTTTCTCGGCGATCCGGTCTCGGCGGTTCTGCCGCAAGCAGACGGCGCACTCTTGGCCGCGCTTGATCTCGGTCATTTCGGCGCCAAGCTGTGGCGCCGCGACCCGGCCGGGGAATGGCAGGAGCTCGCGGCGCCGGCCTTTCCGCCCAAGCCCGAGAACGCCAATGGCGACCCGCATCCCTGGTCGCTCGGCAAGATCTGGACCTTTACGCCCGGCGGCGTGCCGGGCCGGATCTGGGCCGGCACCATGCCGGGCGGGCTCTTTCGCTCCGACGATGGCGGCGCCTCCTGGTCGTTGATCGAGAGCTTGTGGCGCATGCCCGAGCGGCTGCGCTGGAACGGCGTCGCCGGCGGCGAGCAGCCCGGCATTCATTCCGTGCTGGTCGATCCCGAGGATCGCGACGATATCCGCATCGGCGTTTCGACCGCGGGCGTCTGGGCGAGCCGGGATGCCGGCGCCTCGTGGCAACTCATCAATCGCGGCATGTATGCCGAGTACATGCCGCCCGAACTGCGCGAGGATCCGATCTCGCAGGACGTCCATCGCCTCGCGCGCTGCGCGGCAAAGCCGGAGATCGTGTGGTGCCAGCATCACAACGGCGTCTTCCGCTCCGCGGATGGCGGCCATCAATGGCGCGAGGTGACGGCGATCCGCCCGGCGAAATTCGGCTTCACCGTCGCCGCGCATCCGCGCGATCCCAAGACCGCATGGTTCATTCCGGCCATCAAGGACGAGCGCCGCATCCCCGTCGACGGCCAGCTCGTAGTCGCGCGCACGCGCGACGGCGGCGAGAGCTTCGAGGTGCTGCGCCAGGGTCTGCCGCAGCGCCACGCTTATGATCTCATCTGGCGCCACGCGCTCGATGTCGATGCCAGGGGCGAGGTGCTGGCCTTCGGCTCGACCAGCGGCGGCTTGTGGATTTCCGAGGATGGCGGCGAGAGCTGGTCGATGCACGAGGCGCGGCTGCCGCCCGTCGCCGCGCTGCGCTTTGCGCCCGGCTGAGGCGCGGGCGCTTATTTGATCGAACACAAGGAGGCCGAGCGATGCAGCTCAACACCTATCTTCTCTTCGACGGCAATTGCGAGGAAGCGTTCGAGTTCTATGCCGCCGCTCTGGGCGGCACGGTCCAATCCTTGATGCGCTATGACGGCTCGCCCGCCTGCGCGCAGGTCCCGCAGGATTGGCAGCAGAAGATTCTCCATGCGCGCATCAGGATCGGCGATGTCGTGCTGATGGCGTCGGACGCGCCGCCCGGACGCTACAGCGCACCGAAGGGGTTCGCCGTGACTTTGGGCACGGACAGGCCCGAAGAGGCCGAGCGCCTCTTCAAGACGCTCGCCGCCGGCGGCCAGGTCGGCATGCCGATCGAGAAGACGTTCTTCGCCGAGCGCTTCGGCATGCTGGTCGATCGCTTCGGCACGCCCTGGATGGTCTCGTGCGAGCGCCCGGCGTGAGCGTGGCGCCGGTTCCTCGCTATTCCGGTAGCCGGTGAAAGCGTTCGAGACGAAGAGGCTCGACCATCGCGTTCGCAGGACGGGCGTCTGTATAGATCTGACCGATAAACAGGTCGCCGGGTCCCGCCCGATCGCCGCCGTGGACGCGCGTCTCAGGTGTCGAGGCAGCGACAAACCAAGCGACAAAGGTCTCTTCTGCATGTTTGGGCGTCGCGTTGACGACGATCTTGCCTTCGGATAGTCGGCAATCCTCCCAAGCCGATACGCCGCCGCCGGCGACTTTCCCCGCATCAATGATGCTCGCAAGCTGGGATTTGTTCGCCGCGCTTAGCTCGCGCTCGGTAAAGGCCCAGCCGATCCGGCAGCCCGCACGGATGACGAGATATTGGTTGGGATATCGCTTCCGCGGGTCATGGGTCTCCCACGCGCCGACGATTTCACGCGGCGCCGCACCGCGCCATCCGTGAGCCGCGCTCGGGGTCTCGGCGCGCAGCGCGGTCGTGCGCTCGGAGTCCGAGGTTCCGCAAGGCAATATTCGGAACCGAGGAACACGATCAGCGAGACGGCGACGCTGGCGAAAAACCGTTGCGCGACGGGCCGCCCCGACGACGCCTTCAATTTGGCGGCCGTGCCAGCCGGTTTGAATCGAACGTCATGCCTCTTCCGCATCTTCCCTAATTGAATAGCCGGTCGAAGAGGCCGATGCGGTAATTCTCCGGCATGACGAGGGTGAGGGTGTCGCCCTTGTACTTGTCCGGCACTTTGGGGATCGGCGAGGCGTCGTGGATCATCTTGAGCGCGGCCTGATCGA
>JBJKPV010000220.1:0-11658 GCA_046706015.1 Allostellaceae bacterium
AGCGTGTCCGGCACCCCCCGCGACAGAAAGAAGGCGGGATCGCGGGCGCGGGCGACGATCTGGAGATAAAGCGTGTGGGCGCTGGCGCGGTGGGGGTTGCGCCGAAATAGGGAAGCGAGCGGCATGATGATCCGAGGTTAGCGCATCGCCGGCGCCGCGACACCGGAAAGATTGACAGCGTCGCTTCGTCGCGGGCATGGTTGCCGCGATGAATCACCCCGCCCTACGCAAGCGCCGCCCCGGCTTGCGACATATCGTTCTTGGTCTCGCGCTCGGCGCGCTTGCCGCCTGCAGCGTCCCGGTCAACGACCGCGGTGATCTGCCAAAGCCTGACGCGCTAACGCAGATCAAGCCGGGCGTCACCGACAAGCAGACGGTCCGGCGCCTGATCGGCTCGCCCTCGACCGTCGCCTCCTTCGACGACAATATCTGGTACTACATCAGCAGCCAGACGAAGCAGATCGCGTTCCTCAAGCCCGAAGTGCTCGATCAGAAAGTGGTGATCATTCACTTCGATCCCAAAGGCGTGGTGACCGCGGTCGATGAGCGCGGGCTGAAGGATGCGAAAGCGGTGACGCCCAATCCCAACGCCACCCCGGCGCAAGGGCGAAAATTCACCTTCCTCGAGCAGCTGATCGGCAATTTCGGCAAGTTCAACAACAGCACGGCAAGCACGCCGGGCGGACCTAATCCCGGCGGCGGTCCCTGAACCGGATTTCTTTGTGAACCGCCGCCTTCGCGCGCCGAGCCCCGAGCGAGCTCAGTGCGATCCCGCCAAGATCGCCAGCAGCAGGATCGCCACGATGTTGGTGATCTTGATCATCGGATTGACCGCGGGACCTGCCGTGTCCTTGTAGGGATCGCCGACCGTATCGCCGGTCACCGCCGCCTTGTGCGCGTCGGACCCTTTGCCGCCGTAATTGCCCTCCTCGATATACTTCTTGGCATTATCCCAGGCGCCGCCGCCCGAGGTCATCGAGATGGCGACGAAAATGCCGGTGACGATGGTGCCCAAGAGCATCGCGCCGAGTGCGGCGAAGCCCGCGGCCTGACCGGCGATCGCCGCGATCACGAAATAGAGCACCACCGGTGCCAGCACCGGCAGAAGCGAGGGCACGATCATCTCCTTGATCGCGGCCTTGGTCAGCATGTCGACGGCGCGGCCGTAATCGGGCTTCGCCTTGCCCTCCATGATGCCCTTGATCTCCTTGAACTGGCGCCGCACCTCGACGACGACCGCGCCGGCGGCGCGGCCGACCGCGGTCATGCCCATGGCGCCGAAGAGATAGGGCAAGAGGCCGCCGATGAAGAGGCCGATCACGACGTAAGGATTCTGAAAGGTGAAGTCGACATTGAGGTTCGAGAAGTAGTGATGGAGATCCTGCGTGTAGGCCGCGAAGAGGACGAGCGAGGCGAGACCTGCCGATCCGATCGCGTAACCCTTGGTTACGGCCTTGGTGGTGTTGCCGACGGCGTCGAGCGCGTCGGTGGTTTTACGCACCTCGCGCGGCAGATCGGCCATCTCGGCGATGCCGCCCGCGTTGTCGGTGACGGGACCGTAGGCGTCGAGCGCGACGATCATGCCCGCCAGCGCCAGCATCGTCGTCGCCGCAATGGCGATGCCGAAGAGGCCCGACAGGAGATAGGAGACAAGGATGCCGGCCGTGATGACGATGACCGGCAGCGCCGTCGCCTCCATCGAAACGGCCAAGCCCTGGATCACGTTGGTACCGTGCCCCGTGGTCGAGCTCAGCGCGATCGAGCGCACCGGACGATACTCGGTCGAGGTGTAGTATTCGGTGATCCAGACGAGAAGCCCCGTGACCGCGAGGCCGGTGAGCGAGCAGCCATAGATCGCGGTGCCGCTCACCACGGCGCCGGTGCTCAATGTGAGCTCGGTGCCGAAACCGATCAACCAAGCGACGATGCCGGCGATGGCCAGCGCCGAGAGCACACCGGCGGTGATGAGGCCCTTATAGAGCGCCGCCATGATGTTGCCGCTCGAGCCGAGGCGAACGAAATAGGTGCCGATCACCGAGGCGACGATACACACGCCGCCGATGACGAGCGGAAAGAGCAGCATGGTCTCGCGCGTCGCGCCGGCGAAATAGATCGCCGCGAGCAGCATGGTCGCGACCACCGTGACCGCATAGGTCTCGAACAGATCGGCGGCCATGCCGGCGCAATCGCCGACATTGTCGCCGACATTATCGGCGATCACGGCTGGATTGCGGGGATCATCCTCGGGAATGCCGGCTTCGACCTTGCCGACGAGATCGGCGCCGACATCGGCGCCCTTGGTAAAGATGCCGCCGCCCAAGCGCGCAAAGATTGAAATCAGGGACGCGCCGAAGGAGAGCGCGACCAGCGCTTCGAGCATCGGACGCGGGTCGCCCGCGGGCAGCGTCGCATGCAAGAAGAGGTAATAGAGCGACACGCCGAGCAGACCGAGGCCGACGACGAGCATCCCCGTGACCGCACCCGCCTTGAACGAGATGCCGAGGCCGGCGGCGAGCCCGTCGCGCGCCGCTTGCGCCGTGCGAACATTGGAACGCACCGACACGTTCATGCCGATATAGCCCGCCGAACCTGACAGCACCGCGCCGATGACGAACCCCAGAGCGGGCCGCCAGCCCAAAGTCGCGAGCAGGATGAGGCAGATCACTACGCCGGCAATCGCAATGGTGCGGTATTGCCGGTTGAGATAGGCGCGCGCGCCCTCCTGGATCGCTCCCGCGATCTCCTGCATGCGCTCCGATCCGGCGCTCGCAGCGAGGACTTGCCGGCTCGTCACCAAGCCATAAAGGATTGCAAGCACGCCCGCGGCGATCACCAGCCAATAGGCCACCATGTTCATCTTTCTCGTCCTTTACTCCAGATCGATCTCGCTCGAAAAAGCGCGCGGACCATGCCAGAAGCGCGCTCCCGAGGCAACGCCGGATTGTACGTTGCCGAGTCCCGGTCTTATACTTAATGGCGGTGAGATGTCGCGTCTTTTGGGGGGCCTAAATAACGATGCCATCACCCGCCACGAGTCCCGATCCGATCGAATTGCTTAAGCGCGCGCGCACGATGATACCCGCGATCGCCGCCGCGGCCGCGGAAGGCGCGCGCGAGCGCCACGTGCCGCCCGCGATCATCGCTGCACTCAAGGGCGCCGGCGTGTTTCGCGCGCTTCAGCCCAGGCGCTGGGGTGGCTACGAGATGCCGCCGACGGCCCTTTACGATGTCGAGATGGCGGTGGGCCAGGGCGACATGTCGACCGCTTGGCTGGTGGGCGTTCTCGGCATCATTCCCTGGGCGGTGGCGCTGTTCGATGATCGTGCCGGCGAAGAGGTCTGGGGCAGCGACGATTCGACGCTCGTGTGCTGCGCCTTGCGTCGCTCCGGCACGGCCGTGCCCGTCGAAGGCGGATTCCGGCTCAGCGGAAGGTGGCGCTATGCGAGCGGCTGCGCCCATGCCGGCTGGGCGCTCTTGGGCGGCGGCGCGGGGCCGTCGCCCGAAGGCGATCACCTCATGCTCGTGCCGCGCCGCGATTTCGAGATCATCGACACGTGGCACGTGGCGGGATTGAAGGCGACGGGCAGCCACGACGTGACGGTGAGGGATGTGTTCGTGCCGCGCCATCGCGCCCACCGCATGACGGAATTCTTCGATTGTCGCGGACCCGGGCAGGCGGTCAACCGCGCCGCGCTTTATCGCATGCCGTTCGGGCTCGTCTTCGCCGGCGGCGTCGCCAACGCCGCGGTCGGCGCGCTGCAGGGCATGCTGGAACGTTTGCTCGACGACCGGCGCGAAGCGTCCGGCCCGACGCGCTCGGATCCCGATCTCGCGCTGGTCTGCGCCGAAGCCGCCACCGTGATCGACGAGGCGAAGGTGCTGGTTGCGCGCAATTTCGCGCGCCTCGCCGCCCATGCCGAGCGCGGCGAGCTCCCCTCGATCGAGGAACGCCTACAAGTCAAATATCAGCTCTCGCTCAACACCGAGCGTTGCCGTCTCGCCGCCAACCGGCTGCTCGAGGCGAGCGGCGCGGCCGCTTTGCACGACGATTACCCCTATGGGCGGATCGTCGCCGACCTCACCGCCGGACGCCAGCACATCACCAACAGCATGGCGCTCCATGCGCGCGATTGGGGTGAGGTGATGCTCGGACGCGAACGCCGTCACGATTTCATGCTGTAGGCGCGCTGCTGCGCGCGGGGCCGCCTCAGGATGGACGCGCGAAGAGCTGCTCGATCAGCACTTCTTGAACCGCGTGCGGGCCGACGATGCGGGTCGCGCTCTTGAGCAGCTTCGACTTCAGATACATCTGGTCGATGCTGCCGCCCAACGCCGAGCGCTGCTGGAAGAAGCCATAGAGGTCGCGAAAGAACACGTCGGTGAGTTGCGGCCGCTTCGCCTCGACATCCGCCGGGTTCTCGCCCTTGACGAGCAGCAGCATCAAGGTCACGCCAACCTGCTGCGTCACGCGATTGCCGTTGATGACCGGGATGAAGATCGGCTCGAAGCGGACATAGGCGGGACCGTTGACCTTGGGCGCGGCGCCATCCTCGGCGTGCTCGGCGGCGCCGGCGGGCAGCGCTAGAAACAGGACGCAGAGCGCGGCGGCGAGCGATCTAGAAATGCGAATAGCCGGCAATCTCCAACTTGATCGGCCTTTTCCTCGCATCGAGCACCCTCACACCCACCCCGGATTCGATTTCGCCGATGCAAGTGACCGGCACGCCGACCTCTCGCATCACCGCGCCGATGCTATAGGCGGAGGATGGAGGAGAGGTAAAAAGCAGCTCGTAATCGTCGCCCCCGCCGAGCACACGCGCGCGGCTATTCTTCAATGTTTTCGATAAGTTACGCGTTGCTTCGGAGCGCGGCACACTGTCCGCGTAGATCCATGCGCCGGCACCCGAAGCGTCGCAGATATGCTTAAGATCGCCGACCAGCCCATCGGACACGTCGATCATCGCCGTGGCGAGACCGACCAGCTTCTGCCCAAGCGTCAGACGCGGCTGCGGCAGATGGTAGCGATCGATGAGGAAATCGCGGTCTTTTTTGCGCGCAGCCTCGACTTCACCCTTGAGGATCGCAAGGCCAAGCGCGGCATCGCCGATGGTGCCCGAAACCAGAATGACATCCCCCGGCCGCGCGCCACTGCGCAACACCGCCTTGCCCTTGGCGACCAACCCCAAGGCCGTGACGGACAGGGTCGTGGGGCCCGGTGTTGACGAGCTGTCGCCGCCCAACAGCGCGATGCCGTACTCTTTCTGATCGGCCGCCAACCCCGCGCTGAAGGCTTCGAGCCATGCCTCGCCGCGCGTCGGCGGCAGCGCCGTGGTCAAGAGATAGCCGAAAGGGCGCGCGCCCTTGGCCGCGAGATCCGAGAGATTGACGCGGAGCAGCTACTTCGCGACGAGGCCCGGCGGATCGTCGGGGAAATAATCGACGCCCTCGATGATCGTATCGGTCGTGAGCGCGTATTGCTCGCCCTCAGGGCCGTCGATCAACGCGACGTCGTCGACGAGACCAAGCGCGCCTTCTGCCGCGAGCGGCGCGAAGTAGCGCGCGATGCGCTCGAACTCACCGAGATGCGGCGGCGCCGTCACCTTCGCCTCCGCGCAACGCCTCGGGCCGCAGCGTCCGGGCGACCCGGTCGAGGACGCCGTTCACGAGCCCCGGCTCCTTGCCGGAGTAGAAGGCATGCGCGATATCGAGATATTCGCTGATGACGACGCGCGCGGGCACGTCGGGCCGCGCCGCCAGCTCATAGGCGCCGGCGCGCAAGATGGCGCGCAGCGTCACCTCGAGGCGCTCGAGCGGCCAATCGGGCGTGAGCGCCGCGGAGATCGCGCGGTCGAGCTCCTCGCGCCGGGCGCAGGTTCCCTCGACCAGATCGGCGAAGAAAGGTTCGTCGGCCGCGCCGACATCCGGCTCTTCGGTTTCCTTGCCGAGGCGGTGGCGCAAGAATTCGCCGATCGCGTTGGCCGGCGAGATGCCGGTGAGATCGATTTGATAGAGCGCCTGAACCGCCGCAAGCCGCGCCGCGCTGCGCCGCCGTGCCGGCTCGGCGCGCTGCGCCCCTTTGATGTCGCCGGAGGCGCTCATCCGGGCATGAGCCCGAAGCGGCGCTTCAATTCGACCATCGCGAGACAGGCACGCGCCGCCTCGCCGCCCTTGTTGCGCTTGTCGACACGGGCGCGCGCCAGCGCCTGCTCCTCGTTCTCGACCGTCAAGATGCCGAAACCGATGGCGAGATGATGCTCGAGCGCGAGGCTTTGCAAACCATGGGCGCTCTCGGTGCAGACATGCTCGTAATGCGTGGTCTCGCCACGGATGACGCAGCCCAGCGCGACGTAGCCGTCATAGGGATTCGTGGCGGTGGCGGCGAAACGGATCGCGGCCGGAATCTCGAAGGCGCCCGGCACGGTGACGACGTCATAGCGCGCCTGCGCCTCTTCGAGCGCGGCTTTGGCGCCCTTCAAGAGCTCGTCCGAGACATGCGCGTAATAGCGCGCCTCGACGATCAGGATGCGCGGCGCCGTCACCTCAACCCTCCGGCGCCACGATCGCGCGCCGCTCGGTGGCGGTGAGGCCGTAGCCCTCGAGCGCGACAATGGTACGCTCGGTGTTGGACAGCAGGATCATCTCGTGCACGCCGAGATCGAGCAGAATCTGCGCACCGACGCCGTAGTCACGCAAGGCTGGAACGAAGCTCTCGCCCTGCATCATGTTGCGCACCCGCTCCGACAGGATCGTCATGGTCGGCTCGCGGATCGCGACAACGACGCCGCGGCCCTCCTTGGCGATCATCAACATCGCCGCGCGCAGGATGCCGGCGCGGTCGCCCGCATTGCCGAACGCGTCGTCGAGCATGTTGATCGCGTGCATGCGCGTCATCACCGGGCCGCCCTTGGTGATGTCGCCCTTGACCAACGCGATATGCTCGGCATAAGGCGTCTTGCTCGCGTAGATATGGAGCCGCCACTCGCCGCCGAAGCGGCTCGTAAAGCCGGTGTCGATCTTGCGCTCGACGATGCGATCGTGGCGCAGCCGGTAGGCGATGAGATCGGCGATGGTGGCGACCTTGAGCCCGTGGAGCTGGGCGAAGGCGATGAGCTCGGGCCGGCGCGCCATGGTGCCGTCATCGTTCATGATCTCGCAGATCACGCCCGACGGGTTGAGCCCGGCAAGGCGCGCGATGTCGACCGCGGCCTCGGTATGGCCGGTCCTGACCAGCACACCGCCGTCGCGCGCCATCAGGGGAAAGACGTGACCCGGCGTCACCAGATCGTCGGCGCCCTTGGTCGGATCGATCGCGACCGCGATGGTGCGCGCGCGATCGGGCGCCGAGATGCCGGTGGTGACACCCTCCTTCGCTTCGACCGAGACCGTGAACGCGGTCTGGAGCCGCGTCGCGTTGTGCTGCGTCATCAACGGGATCTTCAGCTGCTCGACGCGATCGCGCGGCAGGGCGAGACAGATGAGGCCGCGCCCGTGCTTGGCCATAAAATTAATCGCGGCTGGCGTCGCCATCTGGGCCGGGATGACCAGATCGCCCTCGTTCTCGCGATCTTCGTCATCGACCAGGATGAACATCCGGCCGTTGCGCGCCTCTTCGATGATCTCCTCGATCGGCGATATGATCTCGACGAAACTCATGCCTTAACCCTTTGGCCGCACGGGTAGCGGGGTTATAGCCTGGGGCCCGCCCGCGGGTCACGCTGTATTCGCGACCCAACCCTGCGCCAAAGACCCTTGAAACCGCCGATCAGCCGATCGTCTTTCCCAATAGCCGTGCGACATAGCGCGCCAAGGTATCGACCTCGAAATTGACCTTATCGCCCACCTGCGCGTTGCCGAAAGTGGTATGCGCCAATGTATGCGGGATGATGTTGACCCCGAAGCGGTTGCCCTGGACCTCGTTAACCGTGAGCGACACCCCGTCGAGCGCGACCGAGCCCTTGGGCGCGACCGAGGCGGCATAGGCGTCGGGCAGGCGGAAAGCGAAGCGCTGTGAATCGCCCTCGCTTCGCCGTTCGACGATCTCGGCGAGCGCGTCGACATGGCCGGAAACAAGGTGTCCGCCCAGCTCGTCGCCGGCCTTGAGCGCGCGCTCGAGATTGATGCGCTGGTCGACCCGCCAATCCTTCAGCGTCGAACGCGCCAAGGTCTCCGCGGAGGCTTGGACCGCGAACCAGTCGGCGCCGCGATCGATCACGGTGAGGCACACGCCGGCGCAGGCGACCGAGGCGCCGAGCGCGAGATCGCCAGTGTCGAGCTTCGTGCCGATCACGAAAGTCGTATCCCCGCCCGCGCGGATCTCGCGCAAGGCGCCGATATCGGTGATGATTCCGGTGAACATCTCAGCCAACCCGCGTCAAGGTTTCGAGCACATCCTCGCCGTAGCCCTCGACCGCCAGCCGCTTGAAGCGGCGCGCCGCGGCCAGCGCTTCGACGCCGAAGGCCTCGACCGCGGGCAAAGCGTCGCCGCCCAACAGCATGGGCGCCTGGAACCAGGCGAGGCGGTCGACGAAATCGGCCTCGAGCAGCGCCCCAGCGAGCCGCGCGCCGCCTTCCACGAGGATCCGCGTGAGGCCGCGCTTGCCCAGCTCGGCGAGCGCGACGCCGAGATCCAACTCCGCGCTCTGCGACAAGGGCGCCTCGATCAATTCGACGCCGCAATCGCGAAAGGCTTCGAGCCGTGCGGCCTCGATCCCGGGACGATGGACGATCCAGGTTGGAACCTCTTTGGCCTCGACGACGAGCTTCGCCGTCAGCGGCGTGCGCAAGCTGCTATCGATGACGATACGGACCGGGTTGCGGTCGGCGAGCCCGGCCAGGCGGCAGGTGAGCAGCGGGTCGTCGGCGACGACCGTCGCCACGCCGACCATCACCGCGTCATGGGTCGCGCGCAGCAAATGGGCACGGTCGCGCGCGCTCTGGCCCGTGATCCAACGACTTTCGCCGGTCGCCGTGGCGATCTTGCCGTCGAGCGTGGTGGCGAGCTTCAAGGTGACGAGCGGCCGGCCCTGCGCAAGCCGCATGAAGAAGCCGGCATTGATGTCGGACGCTTCCGCGGCAAGCAGACCGGTCTCGACCGCAACGCCCGCGGCGCGCAGCCGCGCGAGGCCGCGGCCCGCGACGCGCGGATCGGGATCCTCGATCGCGACCACGGCGCGGGCAATCCCGGCCGCGATCAGCGCGTCGGCGCAAGGCGGCGTCTTGCCGTGATGGCAGCAGGGCTCGAGCGTGACATAGGCGGTGGCGCCCATGGCGTTGGCGCCGGCGCGGGCGAGCGCTTCGGTCTCGCCATGAGGCCTGCCGCCGGGCTGCGTCCAGCCGCGGCCGACCACCGCGCCGTCCTTTACCAGCACGCAACCGACCGTCGGATTGGGCCACACCGTGCCGAGGCCACGCCGCGCGAGGCTCAGCGCGCCCCGCATGAAGTGGCGATCATCCATCGCCGTCAGTCATTGTCGGCGTCGGCACGGATGCGGCCGATGAACTCGCCGAAATCCTTGGCCTCGCGGAAATTCCGGTAGACCGAGGCGAAGCGCACATAGGCGACCTGGTCGAGCGTTGCCAGCGCCTCCATCACCAGCTCGCCGATGACGTCGCTCGGGATGTCGCTCTCGCCCGAGCTTTCGAGCTGGCGCACGATCGAGTTGATGACGCGCTCGACGCGTTCGGGCTCGACCGGACGCTTGCGCAACGCGACGTGAACCGAGCGCGCGAGCTTGTCGCGCTCGAAGGGCTCGCGCTGGCCGGTCTTTTTGACGACCGTGAGTTCGCGTAGCTGCACGCGCTCGAACGTCGTGAAACGCGCGGCGCAATTGGGACAGAGACGACGCCGCCGGATCGCGGCGTTGTCTTCGGTCGGCCGCGAATCTTTTACTTGCGTGTCTTCGGCTCCGCAAAACGGGCAACGCATCGTTTCTCTCCCCCTCCCCGCGCCTCAGGCCGTATAGACCGGAAACGCCGTGCACAGCGCTTCGACCTTGCGCCGCACCGCAGCTTCGACCGCGTGATTGTTCTCGGCATTGGCGTGCAGCCCGTCGAGCACATCGGCGATGAGCGCGCCGACCTGCCGGAACTCGGCCGGGCCGAAGCCGCGCGTCGTGCCGGCCGGGCTGCCGAGGCGCACTCCCGAGGTCACGGTGGGCTTTTCCGGATCGAACGGAATGCCGTTCTTGTTGCAGGTGATGCCGGCGCGCTCGAGTGCGACCTCGGCCACCTTGCCGGTGAGTTGCTTCGGCCGCAAATCGACCAGCATCAGATGCGTATCCGTGCCGCCCGAGACGATCGCGAGGCCGCGCTCGACCAGGCTCGCCGCCAGGATCTTGGCGTTCTCCGCCACGGCGCGCGCATAGACCTTGAATTCGGGCTTCAGCGCCTCGCCCAGCATCACTGCTTTGGCTGCGATCACATGCATCAGCGGGCCGCCCTGCAGGCCGGGGAAGATCGCGCTGTTGATCTTCTTGCCGATCTCCTCGTCGTTGCAGAGGATCATGCCGCCGCGCGGGCCGCGCATGGTCTTGTGCGTCGTGGTCGTGACCACATGCGCATGGGGCAAGGGGCTCGGATGGACGCCGCCGGCGACGAGACCGGCGAAATGCGCCATGTCGACCATGAGATAGGCGCCGACCTCGTCGGCGATGCGGCGAAAGCGGGCGAAGTCGATGATACGCGGATAGGCCGAGCCGCCGGCGATGATGAGCTTTGGCTTCTCGGCTTTCGCCAAGCGCTCGACCTCGTCGAAATCGATCTGCGCGTCCTCGCGGCGCACGCCATAGGGGACGGCGCGGAACCATTTGCCCGAGAGATTGGGCGGCGCCCCGTGGGTCAGGTGACCGCCGGCGGCGAGCGACATGCCCATGATCGTGTCGCCCGGCTTTAAGAGCGCGAGCATCACCGCCTGATTGGCCTGCGAGCCCGAATGCGCCTGCACATTGACGAAATTGCAGTCGAACAGGCGCTTGGCGCGATCGATCGCCACTTGCTCGGCGATGTCGACGAATTCGCAGCCGCCGTAATAGCGCCGGCCCGGATAGCCCTCGGCGTATTTGTTGGTCAGCACCGAGCCCTGCGCTTCAAGCACGGCGCGCGAGACGATGTTCTCCGACGCGATCAGCTCGATCTGATCGCGCTGCCGTCCCAGCTCCTTGCCGATCGCGGCCGCGATCTCGGGATCGCTTTCGGCGAGCGTGGCGCCGAAGAAGCGATCGGCATTGGCGAGCTTGGGCTGGGTCGGCGACATGAGCGTGATACCTCGGCTAGGAAAACGGGGGCTAAGAAAGCGGGGAGCTAAGAAAATTGAGCGACGCGGCGTGCATGCCGTCCGCCTTCGAACTCGGTGGTGAAGAAAGTCTTGATGCAATCCTTGGCGATTTCGGCGCCGAGGACGCGCGCACCCAAAGCCAGGACATTGGCGTTGTTATGCTGCCGCGCCAGCCGCGCGGTGGTGACGTCATGCGCCAGGCCGCAGCGTATCGCGCGGTGGCGATTGGCGGCCATCGACATGCCGATGCCGGTGCCGCAGATGAGGACGCCGCGCTGCGCCTTGCCGCTCTCGATCGCCGCCGCGAGGAGATCAGCGAAGTGCGGATAATCGACCGATTCCGGACCGTTGGTGCCGAGATCGAGCACGTCGAAGCCAAGCGCCTC
>JBJKPV010000221.1:0-5817 GCA_046706015.1 Allostellaceae bacterium
GGCACGTTTCCTTCCTCGATGCCTATATTATAATCGTTCGACCTTGCGCAGGAATGGCGGACCGCGAAAGGAGGCTCGAAGGCATGCCCGAAGGACAGAATAACCGCGTCGGCAACGCCGCATGGACGGTCGACGAAATCCCCTATGACGCAGTCGACCCTGCGGTGATGCGGGACCAGGCCGAGCTTTTCTTCATCCTCGCTGCCGCCTCTTTCGTCGAAATCACCTCCGACCTCTATACCCGCAATTTGATCGAGTTCTACGAGGGCGATGCCGAGGTCGCCGATTGGCTCGGCAATTATTGGGAACGCGAAGAAGTCCAGCACGGGCTGGCGCTGAAGCGCTACGTCCAGGCCGCCTGGCCCGATTTCGACTGGGAACTCGCCTATCGCGGCTTCTTCGAGGAGTACTCCAGGCTTTGCCTGATTGAGAACCTGGCCGAGACGCGCGCGCTTGAGATGGTCGCGCGCTGCGTTGTCGAGACCGGCACCTCAAGCTTTTACCGCACGCTGTCCGAGGCCGCGCCCGAGCCGGTGCTGAAGCTGATCACCGCTCGGATCAGCGAGGACGAGGTGCGGCATTACAAGCACTTCTATCATTTCTTCCGCCACTATCGGATCCAGGACAGGCCGAGCAAATTGGCCGTGCTGCGGCAGTTGTGGCGGCGCGGCGTGGTCGTCAAGGACGAGGACGCCTATGTCGCCTTCAAGCACGTCTTCCTCGTGGCCCGACCCGGCGAGCCCTTCACCGACGAGGCCTATGACGAATTCCGCGCCAGCTTCCGGCGCATCGGCCGCAACGCCTTCCCCTATACGATGGCCGTGAAGATGATCCTGAAGCCCTTGGACCTGAGCGTGTCCGTGGGCCGCGTTGCCCAGCCGGCGCTCGAATATACGACGCGTTTCCTCTTCTCGCGCTGAGCCTCCCGCCCCTTCTCACCGCCCGCCCGGCATGGCCTCGCACAGCCGGGCGCGCTATGCTGCGCGCCGATCAGAAGAAGCGCTGTGCAAAGGGACAAGCGAGCTCGGCGGTCGCCGAAGCTCAAGGAGTTGAGACGTGACAAGTGAAGCCATTCCCCAGAACGATCTGCGCGAATTCATCGCCGCCTGCGAGGCGCGCGGCGAGCTGGCGCGGGTCAAAGACGCGCATTGGGACCGCGAGCTCGGCGCCGTCGCCGAGGTGCTCTATCGCCAGAAGGTCGAGAAAGCGCCGATGCTGCTGTTCGACGAGATCCCCGAATATCCGGCGAATTACCGCTGCCTCTACGGCATGTTCGGCTCGCCCTTCCGCCTCGCGCTGGCGCTCGGCATGGAGCCAAGCCTCTCCAACGACCGCAAGGAGATGCTCGACCATTTCCGCAAGAACATCAAAAAGGGCTTCAAGCGCATCAAGCCGGAATTCGTCACCGACGCGCCCGTGCTCGAGAACATCGTGCGCGACAACGCCGTCGACATGCTGAAATTCCCGGTGCCGATCCATCACGAGCACGATGGCGGGCGCTATATCGGCACAGCCTGCGGCGTCGTCACGCGCGATCCCGACGACGGCCGCATCAATGTCGGCACCTATCGCGTCCAGGTAAAAGGGCCCAATACCTGCGCCTCTTACATCTCCAACGGCAAGCAGGGCCGCATCCACCGCGATAAGTACCTCAAAGCCGGCAAGCCTTGCCCGATCGTCATCATCGTCGGCTGCGATCCCATCACCTATCTCGCCGCCGGCTACACCATGCCCGACAGCATGCCGGAATATGAATGGGCCGGCGGGCTGATGGACCGGCCGATGGAACTGGTCGAGGGCGAGGTCACGAAGCTCCCCTTCCCGGCCCGCGCCGAGATCGTGCTCGAGGGCGAGATCATGCCCGACGAGGTCACGCTCGAAGGGCCTTTCGGCGAATGGCACGGCTATTACGCGGGCGAGGCCAAGGACGAGCCGGTGATCCGCATCAAGCGCATCTATCACCGCAACGATCCGATCCTCACTTGCGCGGCCTCGAACAAGCCGCCGCATTCGCATCTGTTCGAGCGCTGCTTCCTGCGCTCGGCCGCGCTCTTGGACGCGCTCGAAGGCGCCGGCATTCCGGATGTGAAAGGCGCCTGGCTGCATCAGGCGGGCGCCGGCCGCACCTTCTGCGTGGTCTCGATCAAACAGCGCTATTTCGGCCATTCGACCCAGGTCGGGCTGGTGGCGAGCCAAGTCGCCTCGGTCGGCTATATCAGCCGCTGGATCGTCGTCGTCGACGACGATGTCGATCCGACCGACATCCACGACGTGATCTGGGCGATGGGCACGCGCTGCGATCCGAAGACGCGCACGACCATGCTCGATCATTGCTGGTCGTCGCGGCTCGACACAATGGTGTTCGATTATTCGCGCCTCTACAACTCGCGCATGGTGATCGATGCGTGCCGGCCCTATGAGCACCTCGACAGCTTCCCGAAGGTGGCGATGACCTCGCCCGACTTCGCGGCCAAAATCCGCGCCAAATGGCCGGAGCTCTACAAATGAGCGACGTCAGCGAAGAAGAGCGCCTGCGCCATCAGGTCGCGGCGGTGAGCCTGCTGCTCAACGCCGAGAACATTTTGGGCTATAGCGGCCATGTCAGCGTGCGCCTGCCCGGACGCGATGAATTCCTCATCCAGCCGGTCGACCAGAGCCGCGCGAGCCTGCGCCCCGAGCATCTGATCGTCTGCGGCATGGACGGCAAGCCCGCCCTGCGCCTGAGCCGCGCCCGCCCGCCCTCGGAAGTCTTCATCCATAGCGAGATCTTCCGCGCCCGGCCCGATGTGAAGGCGGTGGCGCATTTCCATCACGATCTGACCACGACCTTCTCCTTGGTCGAAGGCGCGGTGCTGCGGCCGATCAAGAATCACGCGATCCGCTGGGAAAGCGGCATCCCGACCCATCCCGATCCGAGCCATGTTTCGAGCCCGGAATTGGGCCGCGCCGTGGCCGAGACCTTGGGTGCACACCACGCGCTCCTCATTCGCGCGCATGGCGAGGTGGTGGTGGCCGAGGATCTGCCCAGCCTTCTCACCGATTGCGTCCATTTCGTCGAGAACGCCGAGGCGCTCTACCACGCCGCCGTGCTCGGCAAGGTGATGCCGCTGACTGAAAAGGAGATGGAGGCCTTCCGCGAGGACTTCCACCGCGGCCATCACGCGGCCAAGCTCTGGTCCTATTACCTCGGCCGCGGCCTCGATTCCGGAGTCATCCCGGCGGCGTGGGCGCCGATCCTCACCTGAGGCGCCAGCCTGCTCAGTCGTTTCGCCCGATCAAAGGCTCGTCGGAAGCGAGCACGGCGGCGCAGCCGCGCCGGCCGCAGCGCTTGCAGGCAAGCCGCGGCACCAGCTCGGCAAAGCTCAGATTTCGCCCCGCGAGCATAGCGAGGCGGCGCGGATCGCTGCGCTGCACATGGCCGCAGCGGCGGCAGAAAAGCCAGAGGTAACGCTCGGCGCACACCGCGTCGCGCAGGTCGCGGATCGGACCGTGATGCGCCAGAACCATAAGAACGAAATAAGAACTTTAAACCTCCAGCGGAGTCGAGTCCGTTTTGCGCGTTGACGTTGCGAATGGGCTTGGGCCGGTTGTGCCGCGATCCGGATAAAGCCCCGCGTTCTTGTAAGAATTTCTTTTAAAATCATATCATTAATGTGCTTTTTAGCATTCCCGAGCAAGCTCTTGGTGCTACCCTATGCGCGCGCTCCGAGCGCTGGGAGCCCAAGCGAAGCAGGCTGACCATGAGCGTCGATGAAACCAAGACCCGATCTGTCATCTCTTCCACATGCATCAGCGCCGCTTTCTATTTCTGCGTCGGCGCCTTCGCCATGTTCTTCGACCAGATTCTGTTCTGGTTCCGGCAGGGCGCCTGGATCCCGCGTCAGATGTGGCTCGTCCTGACCTGGACCGGCTGGCAGCAGCCGCCCTCCGTCTTCTCGGGCAATGCTCAGTCCACGCTAGATTGGGTTTGGGCCATGATCGGCAATTGCCCGATCGCGGTGCTGTTGAGCGGCCTGGCGCTCACTGCGGCCGTGACCGGGTGCCTCACCCATCCCCCTGCGCCTCGCTCGACCGGCAATCTGCGCGGTGCTCATTAATTTCCCGACGCCGCGACGGACACCCGCAAAATTAACCTTTCGTTAACCATCTTCGGCGATCATCTCTTCCGACGCCGGCGCTCCCTCCCACGCTGGTGCTCCTTTTAAATATCCAACTGGGCCGCGCTTTCTAGCGCGGCCTTTTTTATTCGCAGCTTTTTTCCGCCAAGGCGGGCGTCGACCCCCGGCTCGGGCCGCGTCGGAATGTCGCTCGCTCGCGCTCGCGCGACATCAATCGAACTTTAGAAAATCTGTACTACCACTAGTGGAGATTCCGAGTGGAAGCGCGCGTTTTCATACGCGTAAGGGAAGGTATCGATGGCCATTTCATGCCGCATCTGCTCCGTTAAGCTGCGCCTCGGCGGGTTGGTGGCGCTGACCCTGGTCGGCGTGGTCCTGCTCTCCGTCTGGAACGCATTCCAGGTACGCCAACAACTGCTCGCGGCGCATGAGCAAAAAATCAGGAGCCTCGTCGAGACGGCCACGACCGCCGCTCAATCATTCTATGCGCGATCACAGAAAGGCGAATTCGACGCGGCAACGGCCAAGGCGAAGGCGAGCGCCGCCATCGGCACTATGCGCTACGACGGCGATGGCTATTTCTGGATCAACGATCTCAACGGCCAGGTCGTCATGCACCCGATCAAGCCCGACTTGGCGAAGACCGACACCACGACGCTCACCGACCCCGCCGGCAAGCGCATCTTCGTCGCCTTCGCCAAGATGGCGCAGGAGCACGAGGCCGGCTATGTCAGCTATCTCTGGCCGAAGCCGGGCGCTTCCGAGCCAGTGGCCAAAATTTCCTATGTGAAGCTGTTCCAGCCCTGGGGCTGGGTGATCGGCACCGGCGTCTACATCGACGATGTCGACGCCGCCTTCTTCAGGGAGATCCGCACCCAGCTCCTGCTCGATGCGCTGGTGCTGGCGGTCGTGTCGCTGGCGGCCTGGGGCATCGCGCGCTCGGTGACACGGCCGTTGCTGCGCCTCGCCGCGGTGACCGAGCGCATCGGCAAGGCCGACCTCGAGGTCGAAGTCCCCGCCATCGAGCGCGCCGACGAGATCGGCGTGCTGGCGCGCTCGGTCGAGATCCTGCGCAACGAGGCCAAGTCGGCCGAACAGCTGCGGCGCGAGCGCGAGACCGAACTCGCCGACAAAGAGAAAGCCGCGAAGCATCAGGCGACTCTGGTGGAGGAGTTCAACTCCAAGATCGTCGAAGTCGTCGGCAAGGTCATCACCGAAACCAGTGCGCTCGAAGACAGCGCCCAGGGCATGTCGGGGGTGGCGGAGCGCACCGGCAAGCAGGCGAGCACCGCGGCCGAGGCGGGCACGCAGGCCGACGCCAATGTCCAGACCGTGGCGGCGGCGTCTGAGGAGCTGGCGGCATCGAGCCGCGAGATCGCCGCGCAGGTGCAACGTGCCAGCAGCATCGCCCAGAGCGCGGGCGCCGAGGCGGCGAGCACCGACCAGCTGGTGCGCGGGCTCGCCAGCGCCGCCGGCAAGATCGGCGACGTCATCAATCTCATCAACGATATCGCCAGCCAGACTAATCTGCTGGCGCTCAACGCCACGATCGAAGCGGCGCGCGCCGGCGAAGCGGGCAAGGGTTTTGCCGTGGTCGCCAACGAGGTCAAGTCGCTCGCCAACCAGACCGCCAAAGCAACCGACGAGATCTCGGGTCAGATCAAATCCGTGCAGGATCAGACCAACGGCGCGGTCGCGG
>JBJKPV010000222.1:0-5885 GCA_046706015.1 Allostellaceae bacterium
GTGCGACACGGCGTATGCCGAGATCGCGTTCTACTGGCGGCTCATCGGGGTGTCAACGCGTCGCGTGTGCCGCGTCGGGCACAAAAATGCCCCAGCTCTTTACAAGATTTTAACACAGTTACATCGATCATCGAGTCGTAGAACGCTTTTGGAGGGGGACATGAATTTGTCCAAACGCTCGGTCGAGATGTTGCTCGACCTCGTCGAAATCAAACTCAGCTATATGGATATCTCGGATCGCGAGGATGCCCGCGACATGGAAATCCTCGAGCGCTGCCGCGAAGAGTTGCGGTCGATCGACCGGGGAACGGACAATGTCGCCCCTTTCGTGCGCCCGATCCGCCGCCCGGGACGGCCGCGCACCGCCGCCTGACCCGTCCGTGCCGTCCCGCTCAGGACGGCACTTTCATGCCGCGCTGAACCGCCGGCCGCGCGCCGATTGCGGCGAACCATCGCGCGACATTGGGAAAATCGCCGAGCTCGACGAGGTGCCATTCGTGACGCGCGACCCACGGATAGGTCGCGATATCGGCGATCGAGTAGTCGCCCGCCAGATAGGGCACTTGCCCCAGCCGCGCGTCGAGGACGCCATAGAGCCGCCTTGTCTCCTTGGTATAGCGCTCGGCGCCGTAAGGGTTGGGCTCCTTGACCTGGCGCAAGAAGTGATGAGCCTGGCCAAACATCGGCCCGACCCCGCCCATTTGGAACATGAGCCATTCGAGCGTTTCGATCCTTGCCACCGGATCGCGCGACAAAAGCTTACCGATCTTTTCTGCGAGATAGATGAGGATCGCACCCGATTCGAAGACATTGATAGGCTTGCCGCCGGGCCCGTCCGTGTCGATGATCGCCGGGATCTTGGAGTTGGGATTGATGGCGACATAGTCGGGCTTGAACTGATCGCCCTGGCCGATCTGGATCGGGTGCACATTATAAGTCAGCCCGATCTCTTCGAGCATCACCGAGACTTTCTTGCCGTTGGGCGTTCCCCAGGTATAGAGCTCGATCATTCCTTCCTCCGCACTTTTCAGCGCACTAATATGCCGGTAGATGACGCCCGCGTGGCAAGGAGATTAAGTGATGCCGGCTGACGCCAAACCGGTCATCCATCCCGTGATTCTCTCGGGCGGATCGGGCACGCGGCTCTGGCCGATGTCCCGCGCGCTTTTCCCGAAGCAGCTTTTGCCGCTGCTCTCCGAGCGCAGCCTGCTGCAAGAGGCCGCGCTCCGCGTCGCGGAGAAGACGGATTTCGCCGCGTCGATCATCATCGCCAATGACGAGCATCGCTTCATCGTCGCCGAGCAGCTCCGCAGTGCCGGCGTGACGCCACGGGCGATCGTGCTCGAGCCCATGGGACGCAACACGGCGCCGGCCTGCTGCATCGCCGCGCTGATGCTGTCGGAGAGTGATCCCGCCGCGCTCATGCTGGTGATGCCGTCCGATCACGCGATCGCCGATCTCGCCGCCTTTCGCGAGGCGATCGGCTGCGCCGCCGCTGCCGCGGCCAAAGGCAATCTCGTCACTTTCGGCATCAAGGCCGACCGGCCCGAGACGGGCTACGGCTATATCAAGCGCGGCGCGGCGCTTTCGGGCAGCGCCGGCGCCTTTGCCGTCGCCGGTTTCGTCGAGAAGCCCGATCAGAAGCGTGCCGAGACCTATGTCAAATCGGGCGACTATTCCTGGAACAGCGGGATCTTTCTCTTCCCGGCCGCACAGCTTTTGCAGGAGCTGGAGCGGCTTCAACCCGCGTTGGTCGCGGCCTGCAAAGAGGCCCTCGCCAAGGCGAAGCGCGATCTCGACTTCCTGCGGCTCGACCGCGACGCCTTTGCCAAGGCGCCCTCGAATTCGATCGACTATGCGGTGATGGAGCACACGCCGCACGCCGCCGTCGTCCCCGTCGAGATGGGCTGGAGCGATGTCGGCACCTGGGACGCACTCTGGCAGGTCAGCGATCATGCCAAGGATCCCGCCGGCAATCTTGCGATCGGCGACGTCATCCTCGAGGATTCGAAGAATTGCTATGTGCGGGCCGAACAAGGCCTGGTGACGACGCTCGGCGTCGACGATCTGATCGTGGTCGCGACCGGCGACGTGGTCATGGTGGCGAAACGCGACCGCGCGCAGGACGTCAAGAAGATCATCGCTCGGCTGGAGAAGGACGGACGCAGCGAGCTCGTGGCGCACCCGCTGGTGCACCGGCCTTGGGGCACCTACCGCTCGATCCACAACGGCGATCGCGTGCAGGTCAAACATATCATGGTGAAGCCGGGCGGGATTCTGAGCCTGCAGATGCATCACCATCGCGCCGAGCACTGGGTCGTCGTCACCGGCACCGCGCGTGTGATCAAAGGCAATGAGGAGCTCGTCCTCCACGAGAATGAGTCGACCTTCATTCCCATGGGCACGCGTCACCGGCTCGAGAATCCCGGTAAGATCCAGCTTCACCTCATCGAGGTGCAGTCGGGCTCCTATCTCGGCGAGGATGACATCGTCCGTTACGACGATACTTACGGCCGGGCCTGACGCTCAGCCAGCCAGCTTTTTCTTCAGCAACTCGTTGACGAGGCCGGGATTGGCCTTGCCTTGCGTCGCTTTCATCACCTGGCCGACGAAAAAGCCGAAGAGCTTCTCCTTGCCGGCGCGATATTCCGCGACCTTGGCCGCTTCCTTGGCAAGGACCGCGTCGACCGCCTGTTCGATCGCACCCGTATCGGTGACCTGACGCAGGCCCTTTTCCTCGACGATCGCCGCCGCGCTCTTGCCGCACGCCAGCATCTCTGCGAATACGTCCTTGGCGATGCGGCCGGAGATTGTGTTGTCGGCGATGAGGTCGAGCAACGCACCGAGATCTTCGGCTTTCACCGGCGACTGCTCGATGTCGAGCCCCAGCTTGTTGAGCGCGCCGAAAAGATCGCCCGTCACCCAATTGCAGGCGAGCTTGGCGTCGCGACCACGGGCCACCGCTTCGAAATACGCCGCGTTCGCCTGTTCGTCGACCAGCACACCCGCGTCATAAGGTAAGAGCTTGTATTGGCTCTCGAACCGTGTCTTCTTCGCGTCGGGCAGCTCGGGCAGATCGCGCTTCAGCGCCGCGACCCAATCGGGATCGAGCACCAGCGGCAAGAGATCGGGATCGGGAAAATAGCGATAGTCATGCGCCTCCTCCTTGGAGCGCATAGGGCGCGTCACGCCGCGGCCGGAATCGAAAAGCCGTGTTTCTTGGCGGATCGTGCCGCCCTCCTCGATCACCGTGATCTGGCGCCGCGCCTCGTGCTCGATTGCCTGCATCGCAAAGCGGATCGAGTTGACGTTCTTGATCTCGCAGCGCGTGCCGAGCGGCCCGCGCGGCTTCCTCACCGACACATTGCAGTCGCAACGCATCGAGCCTTCTTCCATATTGCCGTCGCAAGTGCCGAGATAGCGCAGGATCGAGCGCAGCTTCTTGAGATAGGCGCCGACCTCCTCCGCGCTCCTGAGATCGGGCTCGGAGACGATCTCCATCAGCGCCACGCCGGCGCGGTTCAAGTCGACGTAGGTGTGGCTCGGATGCTGATCGTGGAGGCTCTTGCCCGCGTCCTGCTCGAGGTGAAGCCGCGTAATGCCGATCTCGCGCGTCGAGCCGTCATCCATGTCGATCGCGAGCTTACCCTTGCCGACGATCGGGCGCGTGTATTGCGATATCTGATAGCCCGCGGGCAGATCGGCATAGAAATAATTCTTGCGATCGAAGACCGAGACGAGGTTGATCTGCGCGTCAATCCCGAGCCCGGTCTTCACCGCCTGCTCGACGCAATGCTTGTTGATCACCGGCAGCATGCCAGGGAAGGCCGCGTCGACCAGCGAGACTTGCGTGTTGGGCTCAGCGCCGAAGGCGGTGGCCGCGCCCGAGAAGAGCTTCGCCTCGGAGATGACCTGCGCGTGCACTTCGAGGCCGATCACCACTTCCCAGTCGCCGGTCTCGCCCTTGATCAGATTCATCATGCGCTCCCGGCGATGAAGTGTGGCCTGGCAGTGAACTGCGCCGCGCGCTCGATCACCTGGCCGGCGCGCAGCACCGTCACCTCGTCGAAGGCGCGGCCGATCACTTGGAGACCGAGGGGCAGCCCGTCGCCCGACAGACCTGCCGGCACCGAAATTCCCGGTAGGCCGGCGAGATTGACCGTGACGGTGAAGACGTCGTTCAAATACATCGCGATCGGATCGTTGCTTTTCTCGCCGATGGCGAAAGCAGCCGAGGGCGCCGTCGGTGTCAGCAGCACGTCGCAGCTCTTGAACGCCTCGTCGAAATCGCGCGCGATCAGCGCCCGCACCCGCTGCGCCTTCAGATAATAAGCGTCGTAATAACCGGCCGAGAGCACGTAAGTGCCGATGAGGACACGCCGGCGCACCTCGGCGCCGAAACCCTGGGCGCGCGTCGCCTCGTACATTTCGTCGAGACTGTCGCCAGGGACGCGAAGGCCGAAGCGAACGCCGTCGTAGCGTGCGAGGTTGGACGAGGCCTCGGCCGGCGCGATGATGTAATAGGCGGGCAGCGCGTATTTGGTCATTTTGAGGCTAACCTCGACCGGCACTGCGCCCGCATCCTTGATCCATTCGATCCCTTGCCGCCACAAGGCCTCGATCTCGCCCGGCATGCCATCGACGCGATACTCGCGCGGGATGCCGACTTTGAGGCCTTTGATGTCGCCGGTCAGCGCGGCCTCGAAATCCGGCACCGGCACCGGCGCCGAAGTCGAATCCTTAGGATCGTGGCCGGCCATGGTTTTCAACATAAGCGCCGCGTCGCGCACGCCGCGCGTCATCGGCCCAGCCTGATCGAGCGAGGAGGCAAAGGCGACGATGCCCCAGCGCGAGCATCGCCCATAGGTGGGCTTCAGGCCGACGATGCCGCAAAAGCTCGCGGGCTGGCGGATCGAGCCGCCCGTGTCGGTGCCGGTCGCCGCAAGCGCGGCGCGCGCCGCCACGGCGCTGGCAGAGCCGCCCGAGGACCCGCCGGGCACGAGCGGCCGGTTATCGCCCTGTCTTCGCCACGGGTTCTTGACCTGACCGTAAGCGCTGGTGATGTTGGACGATCCCATCGCGAACTCGTCCATATTCGTCTTGCCGAGCATCACCGCACCGTCGCGCCAGAGATTGGCGGTCACGGTCGATTCATAGGGTGGCTTGAAGCCTTCGAGGATACGCGAGGCCGCGGTGGTCGTCACGCCTTCGGTGCAAAAGAGATCCTTGATCGCGAGCGGCAGGCCTTCGAGCGGCCGCGTCTCCCCGCGCGCGAGCCGCGCGTCGCTCTCCTCCGCCATGGCGAGCGCCTTCTCCGGCGTCTCGCAAAGATAGGCGTTCAAGGGCCGTGCCGCCTCGACGGCCTGAATATGCGCCTCAGTCAACTCGCGCGCCGAGAATTTCTTGGCACGCAAGCCGTCGCGAGCCTCGGCTAGACCGAGCTCGGTGAGCGCGCTCACTCCACCACCTTGGGTACGGCGAAGAAGCCGCGCGCCTCCTGCGGCGCGTTCGCCAGAAGCTTGTCGCGAATGTTGCCGTCATTGACGACGTCTTCACGCATCGGCATCTTCATGTGCTCGACGCTGGTCATCGGCTCGACGCCCGCGGTATCGACCTCGTTCAACTGCTCGATCCAATTGAGGATGTGGCTGAGCTCGCCGGCGAGGCGCGCCTGCTCGTCCTCGGTCACCTTGATGCGCGCCAAGGAGGCGATTCGCGCCACGGTGGCCTTGTCCAACGCCATGATGTCGATCTCTCCAGAACCGGGGATTTCCGTCGCGAATCCGTCTACCATCGCCCATGCCCCTCTGCAACCCCGGCGACCTCAAGCCTTCGCTTGCCAAGAACGCACGGCTCCTGGGCCTCGACGTCGGGACCAAGACCAT
>JBJKPV010000223.1:0-5800 GCA_046706015.1 Allostellaceae bacterium
CATCCATGCATGACCTATGATTCCCTTTCGATCGGCCCCGCGCTCGGCGATTACCTGATTTCGGTGTCTCTGCGCGAGCCCGAGATTTTGCGCCAGCTGCGCGAGGAGACCGACCATCGCGCCTGGAGCTCGATGCAAATCGCGCCCGAGCAAGGCCAGCTGATGGCCTTTCTCGTTCGCCTCATGGGTGCCAAGCGCTGCCTCGAGATCGGCACCTTTACGGGCTACAGCGCTTTGAGCGTGGCGCTCGCGCTTCCCGAGGACGGGCGGCTGATCTGGTGCGACATCAATCCGGCGACCACGTCGGTGGCCCAGCGCTATTGGCGCAAGGCCGGGGTCGAAGCGAAGATCGAGCTCCGCCTCGCGCCGGCGCAACAGACGCTCGACGCGCTGCTCGCGGCCGGGGAAGCGGGTGGCTTCGACTTCGCCTTCATCGACGCCGATAAGGAAGCCTATGACGGCTATTACGAGGCGTGCCTCGCGCTGCTGCGCCCGCGCGGCCTCATCGTCATCGACAACGTGCTCTGGGGCGGCGCCGTCGCCGATCCGCGTCAGCGCGATTCGAGCACGGCGGCGCTGAAGCGGCTCAACCGCAAGCTCCACGACGACCCGCGCATCGACATCAGCCTGGTGCCGCTCGGCGACGGCATGTCCCTCGCCCTCAAGCGCTAGGCGGGCAGCGGCGTCAAAAGACGAAGAACAAGACGTCGACCACGACCAGCCAGGGCAGAAGACACAGGCAGGTCCAGCCGAGATAGCCGAAGAAGCTCGGCATTTTCAGGCCCTGGCTCTCGACGATCGCCTTGACCATGAAATTGGGCGCGTTGCCGATATAGCTCAGCGCGCCGAAATAGACGGCGGCGCTCGAGATCGCCATCAAGGTGCGCGACAACGGTCCGCTCAGCGCCACCGGGTCGCCGCCGGCGAAGCCGAAGAACACGACATAGGTCGGCGCGTTGTCGAGAAAGGCGGAGAGCAGGCCGGTCGCCCAATAGAACAGCGAATAATTGGGCGTGTCGTTCGTATAGAGCCGCGCGATCAATTCGCCGAGCGGCCCGTGCTTCCCTTCCGCGATCATCGCCGTGACCGGCTGCAGGGTGATGAAGATCGCGGCGAAGAGAATCGCCACCTCGACGATCGGACCCCAGGTGAAATCATTGGCGCGACGCACGCCGGCCGGCGTCAAGAAGAAGGACAGTGCCGCCATCGCCAGGAGCAGCCCGTCGGCGACGATGTCGGTGAGATGCCAGTCGACGCCGAGCGGCGCGATGCCGAGGTCCGGGCGCCACATCGCACGCAGCAGCACGCTGGCGATCGCGCCGGCAAGGAAGAGGTGATTGATCTTGCCATCGACGCCGAGGCTCTCGATTTCGGCCAAGGTGCCGGGTGCGGGGGCCGTGCTCCGGCGATGCATCAAAGTGTCGAGCGCGAAGAAGCTCGCGAGGAGCGCTGCCGCCAGCACCAGCGTGGGCAGCGCAAGATGGATTGTCGGCCAAAAAAACGGTACGCCGAGGAGATAGCCGAGGAAGAGCGGCGGATCGCCCAGAGGGCTCAAAGCGCCGCCGACATTGGCGGCGAGCAGGATGAAGAAGACGAAGACATGAGTCGGCCGCGCGCGATGGCGATTGGCGCGGATGACCGGGCGCAGCAACACCATGGTCGCGCCGGTCGTGCCGATGAAGCTGGCCATGCCGGCACCGATCCCGAGCAAGGCGGTGTTGACGGCGGGTGTCGCGTGCGGCGTGCCCTTGATGCGCAAGCCCCCCGCCACGGTGAAGAGCGCGGCGAGCAGGAGGATAAAAGGTAGATATTCGTGGAGTACGACGGCGAGCATATGCGTGATCGTCGGCATCACGCCGCGCGTCAGGGTCTCGGGCACGACAAAGGCGAGCGCCCACAAGGTCGCCGCCTTGCCGTAGTGATGATGCCAGAGGCGCGGCGCGACCAGCGGCGCGATCGCGATCGTCAAAAGCAAGCCCGCAAACGGAATCGCCCAAGCGAGGCTGTCGGAGCCGGCCATGTCGCTTGCGGCATGCATGCGTTCACTATGAAGGCAGAGCCGCACGCTGCCAACCCTGGATGCGCCGCGCGAGGCTTGCTCGCGTGCTGGCGCCGCGCTACGGTCGCCGCGTTTTGATCTAGTTTTTGTGTGGAGGCGCAAACCATGGAAATGACTGGCGAATACCGCTTCGCGGCGCCGCGCCAGAAAGTCTGGGAAGCGCTCAATGATCCGGACATTCTGAAGCAGAGCATTCCCGGCTGTGAAAAGATCGAAAAGCTGTCGCCGACCGAGCTAACCGCGACGGTGCGTGCGAAAGTCGGCCCGGTGAGCGCACGGTTCGGCGGCAAGGTGACGCTGTCCGATCTCGATCCGCCCAACGGTTACAGGATTTCCGGCGAAGGCACGGGCGGTCCTGCCGGCTTCGCCAAAGGCGGCGCGACGGTGAAGCTCGAAGACGATGGCGATGCCACCAAGCTCAGCTACGTCGTCGAGGCCAATGTCGGCGGCAAGCTCGCGCAGATCGGCTCGCGCCTCATCGACGCCACGGCGCGGCAGATGGCGGGAAATTTCTTTGCCAAGTTCGCCGAGATCGTCGCTGCGGAGGCGGCGTCCGCCGCCCCGGCCGCTGCGCCACCGAGCGCCGAGGCCGCGCCCGCGGCGATGCCCACGCCCGCGCCTGCTGCGCCCACGCCGCAGAGTGTCAAGGCGCCGCCGCCGCCGCTGCCACCGCAAGCGCCCTCGAAGCGGCTCTCGCCCGCGCTCTGGGTTGCGATCCTCGCGGCGGCTGTCGTGGTCTTGCTATATTTCTTCACGCGTGGCTGAGGATGGCCGTCCGGGGCGCTTGACCGGAGCGCCGCCGCGCACGAAACTTGGTTTTAAGGGGCAGTAACGAGGGAGAGAGACGAATGGCCACCGTAACAATCACGGTGAACGGCAAGGCAGAGACCCGCGACGTCGAACCGCGGACCTTGCTGGTCCAATTTCTGCGCGAGCATCTCGGGCTCACCGGCACCCATGTCGGCTGCGACACGAGCCAATGCGGCGCTTGCGTCGTCCATATCGATGGCTATGCCGCCAAGAGCTGCACCATGCTCGCGACGCAGGTGAACGGCTCGAGCGTGACCACGATCGAGGGTCTCGCCAAGGGCGACGAGCTCCATCCGATGCAGGCGGCCTTCCGCGAAAATCACGCGCTGCAATGCGGCTTCTGCACGCCCGGCATGGTCATGAGCGCGATCGATCTGCTCCGCGTCAACAAGAGCCCGAGCGAGCAGGAAATCCGCGCCTGGCTCGAGGGCAATATCTGCCGCTGCACCGGCTATCACAACATCGTCAAAGCGATCGACGCCTGCGCCAAGACCATGGCCAAAGGGGCGTAACATGCCCGCCCGGCCGCTTGGCGCGCCGGTCCGTCGCAAAGAGGATCTGCGCTTCCTCACCGGTAAGGGGACTTATACGGACGACATCAATCGTCCCAACCAGCTCTTTGCCGTCTTCGTCCGCAGCCCTCACGCCCATGCCGAGATCGCGGCGATTGACGTCTTGAAGGCAAAGCGCGCCCCCGGCGTGGTTGCTGTCTATGTCGGCAGCGATCTCGCGGCTGCTGGCCTGGGGACGCTCCCCTGCGGCTGGGGCGTCAAGTCGAAGGACGGCTCGCCCATGGCCGAGCCGCCGCATCCGGTTCTGGCCTTGGGCCGCGTACGCCATGTCGGCGACCCAATCGCGGTCGTGATCGCCGAGGCCAAGGATCAGGCCGACGAGGCTGCCGAACTGGTCGAGGTCGCCTATAAGGTTCTTCCCGCGGCGGTCGAAGCCGAGGATGCGCTGAAGCCTGGCGCGCCTGCCCTGTTCGAGACCGCGCCCGGCAACCTCTGCTACGACTGGGCGATCGGCGAGCGCGCTCCTGTCGATGCCGCCTTCGCCAAAGCAGCGTATGTGACGCGGATCGACATCGTCAACAACCGCCTCGTCGCCAATGCGATGGAGCCGCGCGCCTATATCGGTGAGTTCGATCGCGGAACGGGCGATTACACGCTCTATACCACCTCTCAGAATCCGCACGCGATCCGCCTCCTCATGGGCGCCTTCGTGCTTCATCTCCCCGAGCACAAGCTGCGCGTCGTCGCGCCCGATGTCGGCGGCGGCTTCGGCTCGAAGATCTATCACTATGCCGAGGAGGCGGCCGTCACCTGGGCCGCGGGCCAGCTCGGGCGGCCGGTCAAATGGACCGCCGAGCGCCAGGAAAGCTTCATCTCCGACGCGCAAGGCCGCGATCACGTCACCCATGCCGAGCTGGCGCTCGACAAGGACGCGAAATTCCTCGCCCTCAAGGTCTCGACCATCGCCAATCTCGGCGCCTATCTCTCGACCTTCGCGCCGGCGGTGCCGACCTATCTCTATGCGACCTTGCTCGCCGGCACCTACACCACGCCGGCGATCTATGCCGAGGTCAAGGCGGCCTTCACCAACTCCGTGCCGGTCGACGCCTATCGCGGCGCCGGCAGGCCCGAGGCTGGGTACGTCGTCGAGCACATCGTCGACGGGGCGGCGCGCGAGCTCAAGATGAGTCCCGCCGAGCTGCGGCGGCGCAACTACATCGCCAAGACCGCCTATCCCTATCAGACGCCTGTCGCGCTCGCCTATGACAGCGGCGATTATTTCACCACGCTGGATATGGCTCTCAAAGCTGCCGATCATGCGGGCTTCGAGAGTCGGCGCCAGGAGGCAGCCCGCCGCGGCAAGCTGCGCGGTATCGGCATTGCCAGCTATATCGAGGCTTGCGGCGTCGCGCCCTCGGCCGTCGCCGGCGCGCTCGGCGCCCGCGCCGGGCTTTACGAGATGGCGGCAGTGCGCGTCCATCCGACCGGCAGCGTCACTGTCCTGACCGGCACGCACAGCCACGGCCAGGGGCATGAGACCACGTTCGCCCAGGTGGTCGCCGACCGGCTCGGCATGCCGGTCGAGAATATCGAAGTGGTCCATGGCGACAGCGCCAAGACCGCTTTCGGCATGGGGACCTATGGCTCGCGCTCGCTGCCCGTGGGCGGCTCAGCGCTGGCCAAGGCACTCGACAAGGTGGTCAACAAGGGCAAGAAGATCGCTGCCTATCAGCTCGAGGCCGCCGAGGCCGATATCGAGTTCGCGGACGGGAAATTCTCGGTCGCCGGCACCGATCGCTCGAAGAGTTTCGCCGAAATCGCCTTCGCGGCTTATGTGCCGCACAACTACCCGCTCGAGGAGCTGGAGCCCGGGCTCGACGAGACCGCGTTCTACGATCCGAAGAACTTCACCTTCCCCTCGGGCACGCATGTCGCCGAAGTCGAGATCGATCCCGATACCGGCATCGTCAAGCTCGCCAACATGACCGCAGCAGACGATTTCGGGAATATCGTCAACCCGATGATCGTCGAAGGTCAGGTCCATGGCGGGCTTGCCCAGGGCATCGGCCAGGCGCTGCTCGAGACCTGCCGCTACGATGAAAAGAGTGGCCAGCTCCTGACCGGCTCCTTGATGGATTACTGCATGCCGCGGGCCGACGATCTTCCCGGCTTCGCGGTCGAAACCCATGGCACGCCCTGTACGCATAACCCCTTGGGCGTGAAGGGCTGCGGCGAGGCCGGCGCCATCGGCGCGCCGGTCGCCGTCATGAACGCCGTCGTCGACGCCCTGGCCCCGCTCGGCATCACCGATCTCGCCATGCCCGCCACGTCCGAAAAGGTCTGGCGCGCGATCCAGCAACACCGTAAACCTATGGCGGCCTGAGGCCGGCCCAAAATTCGGAGGGAGCACGATCATGTA
>JBJKPV010000224.1:0-9347 GCA_046706015.1 Allostellaceae bacterium
CCGGTGAAGCTCGAGAACAGCATGGCGCTGAAGCCGCAGACCGAGATCAGAACGCCGAGCCGCAAGATCGGCCAGATCCGCGGCAATGTGGCGTCTGCCGACGTACCCGGGGCCGTCTGCGTGAAGAGATAGATGGCGTAGTCGACGGCTTCGCCGATCAGGGTGACGCCGAAGCCGAGGGTGATGCCGTGGACGAAGCCGAAGCCCACGCTCACCGCGGCGATTCCCGCGAGCGCGCCGCTCGCGACTGGCACCAGCGCGAGCACGAGAATTCGCAGCGATCGGTATGTCGCAAGCAGAATGCCGGAGACGAGGAGCGTCGCGATCAGAGAGAGCCGGCTGATGTCCTCCTTCATCTCGACCTTGGTGTGAACCGCGAAGACCGCCGGACCAGTGACGCGGAGTTGTGCCTCAGCCGCGCCTTGGGTCGCGCGCCGCGCGGCGTCGAAGGCGGCATCGAGGGCGCCGAGCGTTTCTTCCTCGCGCGCGATGTCGAATCCGGCCGCGCGGGTCTGGACCACCAGCAACGCCCGGCGGCCGTCCGGCGAAAACCATACGCCGTCGCGGCGCGCGGGCTGTGTCTGGCCGGCAAACTCGTTGACGAGGGCGAGGATTTCGCCCGTCGGGTCGGCCGGCAGGCTCTGCTTGATCGCTCCGCCCAAATCGGAAGCGAGCAATCGGAGGTCGGATTCAAGCGCCTGGTGCAGTCCGGCCACGCTGAAACGGGCCGGCGTGACATCGGGGCTGAGAAGGTAACGGTTGCGCCAGACAAAAGCGGTATCGGCGCTCGGCGCTCCGTCGACCGCGTCGGTATCGTCGCCATTGTTCACCAGGCTGAACGCCTCCCGACCGCGGAGCCGACGCGCGAGGCTCTTGCTCAAGGCGGCGAGGATCGGCGTCGGCGCGTTCTCGATCGCAACCAGGATCAAGCGCGAGGCAACGCCGTGCTGCATTTGCTCGACGAGGATTTCCTGGGTCGGCGAAGGCGAGCGGGGCAAAAAGGCCGACATGTCCGCGCTGAATCGCGTTGTGGCGATCACGACCACGCAGGCGACGAGGGCCAAAAGCCATACCGCAACGGCGAATTTCGGCCTGCCTGTCACCGAGCATCCTCGGTGATCGACATCTCCGAGCGGTCGCCATCGGCTTCCTCCGTGCTGACGCGCTGAATATGCGCGCCACTGCCTGATATCCGTATCGAGCGGACGATCCGCTCGATCTTCGGATCGCGCGGCGCGAGCGACATTTGCCATGCCTTGGCATCGCCGGAGAAACGAACGATGTAGTAGCGCTCCAAGCCCTCGCGGTCGCCCGCCAGGGTGGCGCGGATCGCCTCGATGATGGCCCAGACCTGGGGGTACTGATCGAGGCGCAAAGTCTGGGTCTTGTCCTGGCGCTCGATCGTCAGCGTATCGCGATCGACGATGAGATGCTCGACTTGAGGCGTCAGTGTGTCTTTCCGCAACTGATCGGGCGCCCTGTAGGAAAGCGTGCCGCTGTCCTCAATCGGCTCCGTCAGCATGTGGAGATATTTGTGCTCGACAAAATGGGCCGATGAGGATTTGACCGCGGCGAGCTCGGCCATCAGCTGAGGCAATCCCCACCCTGCGTTGGTGTCAAGCGGCTGAGCCACGGCACTGCCGATATCGAGGGATGACACGACAAAGAGCGCGATAGCGAAAACGATTCGCGGCAAGCGATCCTCACTTCCAGAAATCGTAGAAATTGAACCAGTTGTAAGGAGCTTGCCGGCAGAAATATTCCAGGCGCGCGACATAGCGGTGCAAAGCGAGAGCGACCTCGTCGCGATGCGCGCCGCGGGGAAGGTCGCTGAAATCGGCGAGCCGCTCGAAATGGACATCGTAGCGCCGACCGCCCAAGTAAACCCCGATCATCAGGTATATCGGTCGGCGAAGGAGAGCGGCGAGCCGAAAGGGCCCGACGGGAAGTCGTGCCTCCTCGCCGAGAAACATGACGCTGGCCTGTTCCTCCTCAGCGGGCGACAGGCCGCGATCGGCAAGAATGCCGATAAGACACCCCTGGTCGAGCCGCTGCCCGACTCTCAGCATCGAATCCGGTCGGCCGAGCGGGATGACATCGATGGCCAGGCCAGGATTGATGTGGCCAAGCGCCGAATTGATTTTGCGCGCATTGTCTTCGTACATGAGAAGACTGAGCTTGACGTTCGCTTGGCGATGCCCGAGCGCGCGTAAGATTTCGAAGCTGCCGATATGCGCCCCGAAGAGAAAGCACCCGGTCTTCCCCGGGAGCTCGGCCTTCGCAAGATCCTCGCCCGCGATGCGGATGTCGAACAGCTCGATCTGGTCATTGAGAAGATAGACGCGATCGAGCGCGCAAGAGGCGAAAGTGAAATAGTGACGGAAACGCTCGCCCAGCCGCGGGGCGCGGCCGAGAACGCGCCGAAGATAGACGCCCGATGCGGCGCGCGATCCCGTCGAGAAGGCCAGGAAATAGAGGCAAATCGGATAGAGCAGCAGGCGCGTGAAGCGCCGACCGAGGTGAAGAGCAATCCAGACGATAAGACGGATGGCGATGGCGCTGCCGCGTTCCTGGCGCGTGGACCAGGTTTCCTGAGGCCGCTCCCGGTCGGTCATTCGCGCTCGCCAGCCCGGCGTAGCGTCCCGGTCAGAACGAGTTCCTCGGTCTCGACCAGGGTACATCGGAAATGCGTCTCGCCGTGTTCCTCTCGCCAGTCGACACGAACGCGATCGCCGGGACGCACCGGCCGCAGGAACTTCGCCATCCGAATCTCATAAGGCCGCGCCGCCTCGATACCGCCGAGAACGGCGTGAAGAACCGTGTCCAACAAGAGAGCGCCCGGAATGATCGGATTTCCCGGAAAATGCCCCTCGGCGGTCGGGTGATCGAGCGCAAAAGTCGTTTCCGTGGAGCCCGGAGCCATGCGATCTCCGGCGCTAACGTGAGCGCTCGGTCGCCATGCGCCTTAGTACGTCGTACGACAGTTTCCCGACCGGATTGCGCAGCAAGCTGTCCACCATCACGAGCGGGCGCGGAAGAAAGGCAGGATCGAGCCGCTGCCGCAATGCGGCCATAATCGCTTCGCGAGACAAGCTCGGCGCGACGACGTAGGCCATCAGCCGCGTGGTGGCATCGGTGCCCTCCTCGGGCATGACGAAAACGCCGTCCACAACCCCGCGGATCGAATTGAGGTGATGATTGAGATGCGCAAGAGAGGTGCGTTTGCCGGCGATATTGACAAGATCCTGCGAGCGTCCGTGAAGGAGAAATCGGTCCGGTCCGCGCAACTCCAGTACATCGTTGAGAAGCACGGCGTCCGGCGATGATCGTGGAAAGGCCCAGGTTCCGGACGCATTGTGACCCAGGCGGATCGTGTCGAGACAGCGCCATTCCTCGGTTTCAACGGGCTTTCGCGTCGCCAATTGCCCAGCTTCGGAGCAGCCGTAGATCTCGACGAGAGGAGCTTGGAAGCGCTGCTCGGCATCCGCCGCGAGTTGGCGCGCCAAAGGGGCGGTCGCGCTGATCACGAGATCGACGCTCGGGAGCATCGAGGCTTCCGCGAGCAGCGCGCGAAGATGAATGGGCGTCGTTACCAGGATGCGCGGACGCGCGGTTTCGGCAAGACAAGCGATGATGTCCGCCGGGTAGAACGGTCGCGCTCCATGAAGGGCGAGCCCGTGCTGCAACGCCAGCAGGACCGTCGACTCGAAGCCATAACTGTGCTGCTGCGGCACCGTACCGACAATCGTCCCGCCTTTCAGGGCATCGACGCCGAGTCGCCTGCCGGCAGCAAAAGCGCTGTCGACGAGCGCGCCCCAGCTCTTCTGATGCGGCATCGGCCGACCGGTCGAGCCCGAGGTGAAGAGAACAATGGCAGGCTGCTCCGAGGGAAACGTCGGGAGACGCGGCGCTTGCGCGTCTTCGGGTCGCCGATCCGGAAAAGCAACCGCCGGCAAGCTGCCCGTCGCGAGAAGCCCGTCGTGGATGCAGTAAAGATCGGGGAAATCGGCCGCGAGCTCTTCGAGCACCGCCGGCGCCTGGTTCGGCGGCATGAGGCTGATCTGCTCGCGCGATAGCGCGGCCGCCACGCCGACCGTGAAACGATAGCGGTCGGCGCACAGATTGGCCACGTAGCGGCGCGGCGGGAGCGTATTCGCAACGAAGGCGGTATCGCGCAAAAAATCGGCGACACTGATATTTCGGCCCTCTTGCACCGCAAAGAGCGCCTCGCCGTCACCATGGCGAAGAAAGGGGTGGGATTCGGTTGCCGCAGCCGCAAGCAAGGTCATGACGCGTGGTTCGCTTTAGGTCGAGTCGGCTTGCCGCTTCGCCCCCTTCCACGCGTCGGTCATGAGCCGGATCACGTCGGAAAGCTTGTCAGGCGGCAGGTCGGGAAACCGCAAGAGGCGGTACGCGTATTCGCCGAGAAACATCGCCAGCACGAGCGGGAAGTTCAGCACATTGACGAAGAACGACCAAGTCTCCAGCGGAGCGAAAAGAAAAAGCAGCAGCGAGACGACGAGCTGTGCCGCGAAGAAGGCGCACCATGCGATGGTTGCAGACCGCGTGTAGCGGACCAGCGCCGGCGAGAGCGGCCCGCGCAGACGCCGCACGAGACGCGTAAGAGCGGCTTCGTGGCCCGGCAGGAGAGACGCGCCGAACGCTGCAACGAGGCCAGAATAGGCAAGCGCATGCGGAATCCCCGATATCCCGACCAGATCGAGGCGGCCCGCTTCCTCATAGACGAGCGCAGCGATCGAGACAACCGCTGCAGCCAAGAGCCAACGCTGCCATTTCGCCGTCCGACCCAGGAGAACCGCTCCGACGATGAGCAATTGAAGCACGGGAACCGCGTGAAGCAGCACCGGCCACCTGCCGGTCACCGCCGCAAAGTGGAACGCAACCGGCCCGGCGGCCAGTACCATGCACGCCGCGGCTCGGCCGACCACGACCGCCCGCCCGGCCACCTATTTTCCCCGCTGCTGTTGGATGTGCGAATTGAGACTGCGGAGCGAGCGAAAGATCTTGGTGTTGTTCTTGTCGTCCGCGCGCAATTTGACGCCATAGGTCTTCGAAACGCTCATGGCAACTTCAAGAATATCGATCGAATCGAGGCCGAGACCCTCGCCGTAGAGTGGCGCTTCAGGATCGATTTCCGTGGCCGAAATTTCCAGGTTCAATGTGGCGACGACGAGTCGGGCCAGCTCGGCTTCCTCTAGCGAGAGGGGGGACGTATCTTTCATTTCAACCTATTCATTCGAACGCCGCCGACGATCCAAGAGGCCGACGGTCGCCACGCTGTGACGGTCTGCATCGCAGTTTTGCACCCCTTGCGCAAGCCCACCCAAAATACCACCGATCCAGCAAAAATGACCAGAGACAACGGGACCTTATCCTGATCCTGTGGGCAAAGACGGCAGACCGCGCACCCGCCGCGAATATTGCAATGGCCTAAGGCCCGAATCGGCTGTGCGTTGGTCAACCGCGCGCCGGAAACGCCGCTTGATCTCCGCAATATCCGTTGCCGTGCCCGCTCCTGCCACGGCACGATGCGGTCGCTATGCGTCAAGACATGAAACCAGGAGGCGTCGTGACTTGGCCGGCGAAAGCCGCGTAACGACGTGAACCCGCTAGCTATGTGCCAGCTAGGCCCGGGAGTTGCGCAGGCGGATTTCGTCTAAGTCGTTGATGGTAGTGGTGGGCGCGACAGGGATTGAACCTGTGACCCCTACCATGTCAAGGTAGTGCTCTCCCGCTGAGCTACGCGCCCTCATCCAAGGTGCGGCGGTTTAACCCAATTCGCCGTCAAAGACAAGGTGATGGCCCCGCCCGCCTCATGCCGCGAGCACGCGATCGATCTCGCTCACGAGTTGGCGCAGATGGAAGGGCTTTTCGAGAACGGTGGCCTCGGTCGCCATCTGACGCGCCTCGCGCAAGGCGACGGCCGCGAAGCCGGTGATGAAGATGACGCGCAGATGAGGCCACATATCGCAGGCGCGGCGCGCGAGCTCGATTCCGTCGAGGCCGGGCATCACGACATCGGCCAACAGCAGATCGACCGGATGCTCGTTCATGCGCGACAGCGCCGCCTCGCCGTCGGCGAAATCATTGACGTCGTGTCCGGCGCGGCGCAGCGCGCGGGCGAGAAAGAAGCGCAGATTGTCGTCGTCCTCGGCAAGAATGATTCGGGCCATGAGCGATCCGCCAACGTCCTTCGCGCAGCTTAGCCGGGAAAGCTAGCCCCGGCGAATAAAGGAAGTGTTGACGGAGCGGAGCCAAGGACGCAAGACCGCCCTAGGGGATGGCAGAAAGGGCGGATTGCCTGTAGCTTTGCGGCATGGAAGGGCACGTGGCACTTCGCCCGGCGAGCCGGCCGGCGGTCGAGATTGTGGCAGCCGAGGCTCAAACCTTGCCCTTGGTGCTGGCCTCCCCTCATAGCGGCACGACCTATCCGCCCGATCTCCTCGCCGCCTCGCGGCTCGATGCGTTGGCCATCCGCCGCTCCGAAGACAGCTACGTCGACGAGCTCTTCGGCGCCGCCCCCGGGCTCGGCGCGCCGCTGATCCGGGCCCATTTCGCCCGCGCCTATCTCGATCCCAACCGCGAGCCTTTCGAGCTCGATCCAACCATGTTCGAGGACGCGCTCCCGGATTTCGTCAATTCGCACTCGCCGCGCGTGCGCGTCGGGCTCGGCACGATCGCGCGCGTGGTCGCCTCGGGCGAGGAGATTTACGCCCGGAAGCTGCGCTTCGCCGAGGCGCTGCAGCGAATCGAGCGCCTCTATCGGCCTTATCACCGGATGCTTGCCCAGTTGCTCGAGGAAACGCGCAACCGTTTCGGTTTCTATGTCCTGCTCGATTGCCATTCCATGCCGTCGACCACGCTGGTGAGCGGCCGCAACGGCACGCGCGGCCGCGCCGACATCGTGCTCGGCGATTGCCACGGGACTTCCTGCGACGCGGTGGTCGCCGACACGGCGCAGCGCTTTCTCGCGGACAAAGGCTATGTCGTGGTGCGCAACACGCCTTACGCCGGGGGGTTCACGACGACGCATTACGGCCGTCCGAGCGAAGGCGGTCATTCGCTCCAGATCGAGCTCGGGCGCAGCCTCTACATGGACGAGCGGAACTACGAGCGCAAACCGTTCTTTTCCCGCCTCGCGGTCGATATGCGCGATCTCGCCGGGGCGCTTGGCGCGATCGACGCCGCTGCGCTGAGGCCGGCGTGAGCGACGGCGCGGCGGCAGCGCAAGCGGCGGTGGTCCGCCCTTGCGCCGCGGCAGACATTCCGGCGATCACGGCGATCTATGCGCATTACGTGCGCACGTCGCTCGCGACTTTCGACGAGGTCGCGCCGACCGAAGCGGAGATGAGCCGGCGCCATGGCGAGCTCGCCGCCGCCCGCCTCCCCTTTCTCGTCGCGGTCGACCATCGCGACCTCCCCTTGGGCTTTGCTTATGCAGCCTATTTCCGTCCGCGGTCGGCCTATCGCTTCACCCTCGAGGATTCGATCTATGTCGCGCCGGAGGTGACGCGCCACGGCATCGGCCGGGCGCTGCTCGCCCGGCTGATCGAGCTTTGCACCGCCCAGGGCTTCCGCCAGATGATGGCGATGATCGGCGACAACGGCAACGCCGCCTCGATCGGGCTTCACGCGCAGGCCGGCTTCGCCCGGGCGGGGATACTGCCCGGTGTCGGCTTCAAGCTCGGCCGCTGGATCGATTGCGTGGTCATGCAGCGCGCCCTCGGTCCCGGATCGACCCTCGCGCCACGCTGATCACACGAAAGAAAAGGGCCGCGCCGAAGCGCGGCCCAAGTTTAGGGAGGAAACGCCTAGAAGACGTACGGCAGGTCATCGGGCGACGACCGATGCCGCAATGCACAATATGATGCAGTAGCCCTGCCGAATCAACCTCAAAATCGCGCCCGCAATAATTATTTTCCCGCCCGTTTGCGCCATGGGTTGGCTTCTTCCAAATAGTTATATTGCAATGCACAATGAATGCTGCGGCGCAATGCCGCAGCTCACTTGCCGGCAAATTCGCGGCGGATGGCGGCGCCATGCTGCCCAAGCGTCGGCACCGGCGCGAGCGGAGCCGCGTCGCGATCCCGGCCTGGCGGCAGGGGCGTGGCGACAGGCCCAGCCGGGGTCGGCGTATCGCCGAGGCGCAGCTGGGGGTGGGCGGCGAAATCGGCAACGCTGTTGAGGCGTCCATAAGCGATCCCCGCCGCGTCGAGACGGCGCAGGATGGCAGGACGGTCCTCGAGCGCGAAACGCGCCGTGACGATCGCCTCGAGTGCTTCGCGGTTGGCAACGCGGCGCGGATTGTCGGAAAAGCGCGGATCCGCCGCGAGCTCGGCTTGGTCGAGCACGAGCTCGCAGAACCTGACCCATTCGCGCTCGTTCTGGATTCCGAGGATAATGGCAGTCCCATCGCCCGTCGCGAAGGCGCCATAGGGTGCGATCGAGGGATGGCGCAGCCCGACGCGCGCCGGCGCCTTGCCGGCGTAGCGATAATGCATGAAGGGGACCGCCATCCATTCCGCCGTCGCTTCGAAGAGGGAGACATGGAGATCGGCCCCCACGCCGTCGCGTTCGCGCTGGAGCAGCGCTTCGAGAATGAGGGCATACGCGTTCAAACCTGCCGCGATGTCGGAGACCGAGACGCCGACGCGGCCGGGCGCCTCGGGCGCGCCGGTGATCGAGGCGAGCCCGGTTTCGCCCTGGATCAGCAAGTCATAGGCCTTCACGTCGCGATAGGCGCCGCTTTCGCCATAGCCGGTGATGCTGCAGGCGATGAGTCGCGGAAAGCGCCGACACAGCGCGGCGGGGTCGAAGCCAGCCCGTGCCGCCGCGCCCGGCGCGAGGTTCTGCACGAAGATATCGGCGCGAGCGATGATGCGCTCGAGCAGGGCACGATCCGCCTCATCCTTGATGTCGAGGACGAGCGATTCCTTGCCGCGGTTGAGCCAGACGAAATAGGCGCTCTCGCCGCGCGCCACGCCATCATAGCGGCGCGCGAAGTCGCCCTCGTCGCGCTCGATCTTGATTACCCGCGCGCCGGCATCGGCAAGGCGGCAGGTCGCAAGCGGCGCCGCCACCGCCTGCTCGAGCGCGACCACGAGAATCCCGTCGAGCGGACCTTTCATTGCCTCCTCCGCGACCTCGACGCCCGAAGATTAGGCAATCGCGCGCGGTATCGAAAGCGGCCACTCGCCTTGCGCCCGAAGCCGTGCGGCGGCACAATAAAATCAAGGTCAATGTGGGCGGGAGGCTTCCCATCATGCTGCGCGTCGCGATTCTCGACGATTATCTCGCCGTGGCGTTGCGCCTCGCCGACTGGAAGA
>JBJKPV010000225.1:0-5852 GCA_046706015.1 Allostellaceae bacterium
GCGGCGCGCCGATCGCGGCGACGCGCTAGCTGCCGCCTTTATCATTGAGGCGCACCAGGCCGCGTGGTGCGCGATTGAGCGCATGCTCGCCGCCGCTTTCGCCGGCAAGCTCACCGATCGCCGCGGCCAGGCCCTCGGCGAGGCGCTCGCGATTCATCAGGAGCGCGCGCTCTTCGGCGAGCATCGTCTCTTCGTCTTGCTTGGGCTCGAGTGCGTCGATCTCGGCCATGGCGTGGCGCAGGAAATCCTCCTCCGATCGGGCGCGCGCCATGGCTTCGTCCGCGGCTTCGCGCTCGGCCGCGAAGCGATGCCAGTCGCGCCAGGCGCGCTCGAGCGCATCGCGCGCGGGCGGCGCCACGCCGAAAGCGTCGAGGGTTTCGCGATGCGTCGCCGGATCGAGCAGCCCGGTTTGCGCGAACTGGCCTTCGATCTCGACCAAAGTCTCGCCGATCTGGCGCAGCAGGCCGATGCTCGCCGGCTGGTCGTCAACGAAAGCGCGGCTGCGGCCATCGGGATTGACGATGCGGCGCAAGACGACGACATCCGATTCGGCGGTGATGCCCGCCTCGGCCAGGATCCGTCGCGCCGGATGCGTCGGCTCGATCTCGAATTCGGCGGAGACGGAGGCTTGTTCGGCGCCGCGGCGAACGAGACCGCTCCCGGCGCGCATCCCCAAGGCCAATCCCAGCGAGTCGAGCAATATCGACTTACCGGCGCCGGTTTCGCCAGTGAGCACGCAGAGGCCGGGACGAAGCGCGAGATCGAGGCGGTCGATGACCACGACGTCGCGGATGGAAAGGCCGACTAGCATGGCGCCGCGATGATAACCGTCGGCTGCGACAGTGACCAGCGCGCGCCGCTCCGCGCGCGGCAGGCGGCAATGCCAAAATGCCGTGGGGCTAGAAGAGCCCGAGCGGGTCGACGACGCGGGCGAGCCAACCGCGGTCGGGCGGCGGCGGCGTTTCCTTGCCGGTGGTCAAAAGGTCATAGGTCGCCTTGTACCAGGGGCTGTTCGGATAGTTGTAGCCGAGCACGGCGGCCGTGCGTTTCGCTTCGTCGGCGAGGCCGAGCGCGTAATAGCACTCGACGAGTCGGGTGAGCGCTTCGGGTACGTGGGTGGTCGTCTGGTACTTTTTCACCACCAATTGGAACCGGTTGATCGCGGCGAGGTAGTCGCCGTGTTGCTCATAGAACCGGCCGATTTCCATCTCCTTGCCCGCGAGATGGTCCCAGCACAAATCCATTTTCAGCCTGGCGTCGCGCGCATAAGTCGTTCCGGGGAAGCGGCGTACGACTTCGGACAACGCATCGTAGGCCTGTTGCGTCGTCGACTGGTCGCGCTCGACATCGGTAATCTGGATGTAATAGTCGAGCGCCTTCAAGTAATAGGCATAGACCACGTCGCGATGGCCCGGGTGGAGCTGGATGAAGCGCTCGGCCGCGACGATCGACTCGTCGTAGCGCTTGTCCTGATAGAGCGCGTAGGCGTTCATGAGCTGCGCCTTGGTCGCCCAGACGGAATAAGGATGCTGCTGATCGACGTCGTCGAAGCTCTTCGCGGCGTCCTTGTAATCGCCGGAAAGAAGCTGATCCATCGCGATATTGTAGAGCGTCTCGACCGGCCGCTCGACGTAGTTGTCACCCTTATTGGTGGCGCACGCCGCGAGCGCCACGCCCATGCCGATGACGAGCATCCCCAGGCGCAAGAGGCGAAACATGACGACTCCCTGAACTCGCTCTCCGTGTTTTCGAGAGCCTTTATATCACGATTTCACGGAAACCAGTGGTGAGCCTATGCGCGTGCGCGCTGCGGCGCTTCGTCCCAGGATTCGAGCGCGATCGTCGTCGCGCACCAGGCGGTCGGGTCGGCGAACAGCGCCTCGATCAGGAGGCGGTTGGTTGCGTGGCCGGAGCGCACGCCGTGGAAATGGCCCAAAATCGGGCTGCCCGCGAGATAGAGATCGCCAAGCGCGTCCAGCACCTTGTGCCGGACGAATTCGTCGCCATAGCGCAGCCCGCCCTCATTCAGCACCTGATCGCCGCTGATCACGACCGCATTGTCGAGCGAGCCGCCGCGCGCCAAGCCGGCTGCGCGCATTTGATCGACCTCGTGGAGGAAGCCGAAGGTGCGCGCGCGGCTTATATCTTGCTTGAAAGCATCGACGTCGAGGGTGAAGCACAGCTCCTGGCGGTTGATCGCGCTACTGGCGAAATCGATCGCGAAGCTGATGCGGAATTCGTCGTCAGGGACGAGCGCTGCCGAATTGCCGGGCCCGCCGACGCTCACGGGCTTCAAGACTTTGATCGCTTCGCGCGGTGCCGCCTGCTCGACGAGGCCGGCGCATTCGATGAGGAAGACGAAGGGCGCGGCGCTGCCGTCCATCACCGGCACTTCCGGCCCGTCGAGCTCGACGATCGCGTTGTCGACTTCGAGCCCAGCCAGGGCCGACATCAGATGCTCGACGGTCGCGATCTTCAGCCCGCTCGCGTTGCCAAGCGTCGTGCACAGCGTGCTATCGACGATGTTGCGCCAATTGGCGGCGATCTCGGCGCCGCCTTGATCGCGGCGGCAGAAGACGATGCCGGTCCCGACCGCCGCCGGGTGCAGCGTCATGTTGATACGCGCCCCGGAGTGAAGACCGACCCCGCGGCAATGTATCGGCTTCTTCAATGTTTTTTGCCGGGCGAGGTCAGAGAGAGGGATCAAGTTGCACCGTTCATGTTGCAATGCGTCACGCGAAGCCAGATTTACCATTCCGGGGTCGGCGCACAAATCAAACTTTATTACTAATTGTGACAGGTAATTCCCTGACACATCAATAATTTAGATAGATTTCTCGCTCTGCGTGGCCAAGTACGTCCGAGACGCGCTTGGCCGCGCAGAACCGAGTCGAAACCGCCGCTAATTGGCCTGGCGGCGCAGAAAGGCCGGGATGTCGAGGAGATCCTCTTCCTTGGCGCCGGGCCGCTCCACCGGGTCGAGAGGCGCGAATTTTGGCTGCGCCGGCGCGGTTTGGGGGGCTTGGGCGGCCGGTGTTGCCTGAGCCGCGCTCCGGGCCGGCGGTTCGGGTTCCTCGCGATGCAGCAGGCGGCCGGCCTTGGTGACCCGCTCGAACAGGCTCGGGACCCGAACGCCGGCCTTTTGCGGCGGCCGACCGCCATTCTCGATCGCCGCGGAGGCCAAAACGTTGGGCGCCGGCGCGGCATGAGGGACGGTCGGGCGGGTGATGGTCTCAACCGGCTTCGGCGCGACAAAGGATTCCTGGCTCATGGCCCGCGCTTCGACGCTTTGCGCTTGGGGCGAGAGTGGCTCGGCCTTGACCTCGATGCGCGGCGCCTCGACTCTTGGCTCGACCGGCTTCGCCTCGGCCGCCGGGGCCGGCGACGGCGCGGTAGCGGGTGCGGGCTTGGCGCCGGTCTCGGCCTTGCTGCGGTCGCTGACCAGCGAGATCAGCGGGCGCGGCTGAACCGCCTTGTCGACCTCGATGCCGGTTGCGACCACCGAGATGCGCATGCAGCCCGCGAGTTCTTCCTCGAAGGTCGAGCCGAAGATGATGTTAGCCTCGGGATCGACCTCTTCGCGGATGCGGTTCGCCGCCTCGTCGACCTCGAACAAGGTCATGTCGGGCCCGCCCGTGATGTTGATGAGAACGCCGCGCGCGCCCTTCATCGAGACGTCCTCCAAGAGCGGGTTGGAGATCGCGGCCTCGGCCGCGTCGATGGCGCGGCGTTCGCCCTCGGCCTCGCCCGTGCCCATCATCGCCTTGCCCATCTCGCTCATCACCGCGCGGATATCGGCGAAATCGAGATTGATGAGGCCGGGCTTCACCATCAAATCGGTGACGCCGGCGACGCCCGCGTGGAGAACGTCGTCCGCCATCTTGAAGGCGTCGGCGAAGGTGGTGCGCTCATTGGCGACCCGGAACAGATTCTGGTTCGGAATGATGATGAGCGTGTCGACGTATTTCTGAAGCTCGAGGATGCCCTGCTCGGCCAAACGCATGCGGTGCGTGCCCTCGAACTGGAACGGCTTGGTGACGACGCCGATCGTCAGGATGCCGCTCTCGCGCGCCGCGCGGGCGATCACCGGCGCAGCACCCGTGCCCGTGCCGCCACCCATGCCGGCGGTGATGAAGGCCATGTTGGAGCCCTCGAGCGCCGCCATGATTTCGGCGAGCGCTTCCTCGGCCGCGGCGCGCCCGACCTCGGGACGCGAGCCCGCGCCCAGGCCGCGGGTGACGCCGATACCCATCTGAATGCGGCTCTCGCACAGGTTCTGCTTCATCGCCTGCGCGTCGGTGTTGCACAGCACGAAATCGCAGCCGATGAGGTTGGCGCGGATCATGTTGTTGACCGCGTTACCGCCGGCACCGCCGACGCCGACCACGGTGATGCGGGGCTTCAATTCCTGCTCTTCTTCTGGAATGGTGAGATTGATGGTCATTCTGTCCTCCGGAAATGAATGCTCGAGAGCCTTTTTTGCCCCATCGGCGTCGGGCGGGTTTGAACTGTCAGAGATACTCACGGACCCAATGTCCCAGCCGGCCGATCAGGCCGTTCGGTTGCTCCGTCAGCGCGCGGCCCCGCCGCGGGATCTCGGCGCGTTCGGAAAGTGCGAAGTGGATGAGGCCGGCGGTCGTCGAGAACGCCGGTCCCTGCGTGGCCTCGGCCAGGCCGTCAATGCGCAGCGGTCGGCCGATGCGAACCTGTTTGTCGAGAATGAGCCCGGCCAGTTCGCGGACGCCGGGTAGCTGCGAGGCGCCGCCAGTCAAGACGACGCGGCGGCCGGCGATCTTGTCGAAGCCCGAGGCTTCGAGCCGGTCGCGCACCAATTCGAAGGTCTCCTCGAGGCGCGGCGCGATGACGCCGACGAGAAGCGATTTCGGAACGTGATTGGCGTTGCCGTCGTCGTCTTCGCCGATGAGCGGCACGGTGATCATCTCGCGCTCGTCGGCGGAAGAGGCGACCGCGTTGCCGTAAAGCGTCTTCAGGCGCTCAGCCTGGGCGATCGGCGTCGACAGGCCGCGCGCGATGTCGTTGGTGACGTGGCTGCCGCCGACCGGAACACCGTCGACGAAGACGAGATTACCATCGAAGAATACGCCGACCGTGGTGGTGCCGCCGCCCATGTCGATGACGGTGACGCCGAGTTCGCTCTCGTCATCGACGAGGCAGGAAAGGCCCGAGGCGTAAGGGCTGACGACGATCGCGGCGGGCTCCAAATGGCAGCGGGCGACGCAATTGGAGAGATTGCGCACCGCGCCGAACTGCGCCGTCACGATGTTCATGTTGACGGCGAGCTTTTGGCCGAAGAGCCCGCGGGGATCGCGCACGCTGCGACCGCCATCGATCGAGAATCCCACCGGCACGGAATGAAGCACGGTGCGGTCGGGAAGGTCGCGGACGCGGTACCCCTGATCGAGCACGCGGCGCATCAGCGTGTCGCTGACCTCGCGGCCATTGAGCGCGAGCTCGGTCTTGACGAGGCGCGACGCGCCGAAGGCGCCGGAGATGTTGATCACGATCTCGTCGAGCGTCGTTCCCGCCATTTCCTCGGCAGCATGCACGGCGTGGAGGACCGACTGGCTCGCTGCGTCGATATCGACGAGGACGCCGTTGCGCATACCTTTCGACACTTGATGGCCGATGCCGACGATGCGCGGGCCGTGTTCCTCGATCTGCGCGATGAAGCAGCACACCTTGGTCGTGCCGATATCGACGGCGCCGAGGAATCCGCCGCGCGGGCGTGAAAGGGGCTTGGTCATGCGTTGGGCCTCGCGGGCGGCGGTTTCTTGATGATCGCCTTTGCCGTGTCGTGCGGCAGGCGGAGCACGAGGCGATTGGACAGGCGC
>JBJKPV010000226.1:0-3073 GCA_046706015.1 Allostellaceae bacterium
TGTCCGGCGATGGTGTGAAAGCCGGTGCCGGTGTCGGGCGAGCCGACCATGAGGGCGAGCTTGCCGTCGGTGCCCATGGTGAGGGTGACGGTCGAGCGCCCGAAATTCCCGGGCGGATGCTCGTAGACCGAGATGCCGCGCCCGGTGCCGGGCGCTTTGGGTTTCTCCCAGCCGAAGGCGCTGGCGCCGGCATCGATCGTCTCGCGGCACCGGAGACCACGGCGCTTGGCGCCGAGCGGCGTCGCGTCGCCTTCTTGGATGGCGTTGCGCCGGCGAAATTCGACCGCATCGAGCCCCAGCTCGCGCGCGATCATGTCGATATGGCTTTCGCCGGCGAAGGCGGTTTGCGGCGCACCGGGCGAGCGCATATGCCCGCACGGAACCGTGTTGGTGTAGACGCGCAGCGCCTCGAGCTTGCAATTCGGCACGCGATAAGTGCCGGCGAGCTCGCCATAACCGTGCAGGATCGGCACCGGCACGAAGCCGGCATAGGCGCCGGCGTTGAAGATGATGCGCGCCTCGATCGCCAAAAGCTTGGCGTCGCGGTCGACGGCCGAGCGCAAGGTGATGCGCGCGGAATGGCGCGGATTGCCGGCGGTCAGCTCCTCGAAGGAGTTCATCACCATCTTGACCGGCCGGCGCGCGGCGAGCGCCAGGTGATAGCACAGCAGCGCGTCCATCAGCGAGCCCTTGCCGCCGAAATCGCCGCCGATGGTGACCGGGTTGAAGCGGATGCGGTCTTCCTTCATGCCGAGCACGCCCGCCATATGCGCGCGCGCGATATGCGGGCCCTTGTTCGCCATCCAGACATCGACCAGCCCGTCGGCGCCGACCGCGACGAGGCAGGTATGCGGCTCGATATAGCCTTGATGGACCGAGGGCGTGGCAAAGCTGTGCTCGAACACCTTATGCGCGCGGGCAAAGGCGGCGGCGGTGTCGCCGATCTCTTCGGTCAGCCTCGAGATCACGTTGGGGATCGCCGGGAACATCTGAAGCTCGCCATGAACCCCGGCCGCGGCGCCGGGGAAGACCTCGACCTTCTCGGGGTGAATGATGGGCGCCCCTTGCCGCATCGCTTCCTCGATGGTGAAGACCGCGGGCAAGGTCTCGTACTCGACCTCGATGAGCTCGAGCGCGGCTTCGGCGATCTCGGCGGTATCGGCGGCGACCGCCGCCACCTTCTCGCCGACGAAGCGCACCACGCCCTTGGCGAGCACGGGGATGTCCTTGCACATGCGGCCATAGCGCGTATCGGGCACATCGGCGCCGGTGAGCACGGCGTGCACACCTTGCAGCGCCTTGGCTTTGCTCGTGTCGATCGAGACGATGCGCGCGCTGGGATGGGGGCTGCGCAGGCACCTTCCGAAGATCATGCCGGGCAGCACGACATCGCCGGCATAGCGGGCGCGGCCGGTCACCTTGGCGATGCCGTCGACGCGTTGGACCGGTTGGCCGACCGATTTCCCGGTCAGGGTCGTTGTCGCCATGAGAGAACGTTCCTCCCGTTGCTCTTTGCGCGTTGATCCCAAGTCTATCGGCAGCACCTCTCATTGCAAGGCGTGGCGGTCGGGTAGGATCTCAGCGCGACTGTCCGCTCACGACCCCTGGCGGCGTGTCCCTTCGATCGTCGCCAATCGAACGAATGACCCGCGCCGGTTTTCCGCCGACAAGGGTATTCGGCGGCACGTCTTTGGTGACGACCGAGCCCGCGGCCACGACCGCGTTTTCGCCGATTGTCACGCCGCCGATGATCGTCGCGCCGGCCGCGATCCAGACGTTTCGCTCGATCGCGATGGGCTTGGCGATGACGCAGGCGCGCCGCTGAGCGGGCTCGACGGGATGGAAGGTGGTGAGGAGGCTCACATTCGGCCCGATCATCACATCGTCGGCGATGGCGAGCCCGCCAAGGTCATAGAAAGTGCAATTCTGATTGATGAAGACGTTGCGTCCGACACGGATGTCGAGCCCGTTGGCGGTGTAGAAGGGCGGGATCAGTAAAAAGCTCTCATCCACCTTCTTGCCGATGAGATCGCTGAACAAGGCGCGAACGTCGTCCGCATCGTTGAACGTCAAACGGTTGAGCGCGGCGGTGATCGCCGTCGCGCGCTTGACGTTTGCCACCATGGCGGCCGATTCCGGCGTCTTCGTGTAAATGATCCTGGTGCCGTCCGCATTCGACATTCGTGATGTTCCTCGGCTTCCGGTTGAGCGTGCTTTCAGCGCATGAAGGCGACCCTGGGGTTCGTCCGGTATAGAAGCAAAGCGGGAGGGCCGGAATCCATCCAATCCGAAAATTCACGCCGAGACGCGGGGGGCGGCCGGCATTGCCCGACGCCGGCCAGGATGTAGAATATTTCACGAAGAAGAAGCCCGGAAATGCGTAGCATTGGCGGGATCGAACATCGCCTTTCCGAGCGCGGAGCACAGATGAAGAAGCACCGATTTCTGCCCGATATTTGCCGTGCGGCGATCATCGCCGCCGTTCTCGCCGTGGGGTTCTCCGCGGCGTTGCCCGGCGCCGCACAAGCGGCCGAGCAGGCGCCGCCGCGCTGGATCGCCGATGCCAAGACCGGATGCAAGGTGTGGGACCCTGCGCCGCAAGCGGGCGAGTCCATAAGCTGGTCGGGCCCGTGCAAAGAAGGCTTCGCCGATGGCGAGGGCACCTTGCAATGGTTCAATCACGGCCGGCCCGGCGATCGCTATGAGGGCGGCTACGCGCACGGCAAGCGCAATGGCTATGGCGTCGTCACCTATGCCAATGGCAAGACGGTGAAGGGCGCGTGGCACGATGACGAGTTGATCCAGCTACCCGCGAACGAGATCGATTACATCGAACGTCGGTAAGCGTTACGTCGCCCGCGCGCGCCGCCGACGGGCGATCCCCAAGATCGTGAGCGGCAGCAAGCTGAGCGCGAGACGATTTATTGGGAGTCCTGCCCTGAGCCGCCGCGCACGCACCAAACATGAGGGAATATGGCCCAATTGGAAAATCCGGTAACCCCGCTAAAGAAATCGACAATCCGCCTGAATCCTGCCTCACCTGGCGCGATCAGGTTGTAATACGAGTTGGACG
>JBJKPV010000227.1:0-9822 GCA_046706015.1 Allostellaceae bacterium
CCTGATGTTCGGCGGCGAGGACCCGCGCGGCGAGTTGCGCGGTGTCGTCACCTGGCAAGACCGGCACCGCGGCCTGAACGATGATCGGCCCGCTATCCATCTCCGCACGCACGAAATGCACGGTGCAGCCGGTGAAGCGCACGCCCGCGGCCAGGGCGCGCGCATGCGTGTCGAGGCCGGGAAAGGCCGGCAGCAGCGAGGGATGGATGTTGACGAGCCGGTCGTGCCAGCGCGCGACGAACGCGGGCGTCAGCAACCGCATGAAGCCGGCGAGGCAGACGACCTCGATCGACGCGCGTTCGAGCGCGGCGGTGAGCGCGGCATCGAAGGCTTCCCGGCTCCTATAGTCGTGATGCGGAATGATCGCCGTCGCGATTCCCGCTTCCGTGGCGTGCGCGAGCCCGGCGGCGTCGGCGCGGCTCGCGATCACCAGCTTGATCTCGGCAGGGAAGGCGGGCGCCGCGCAGGCGGCGATCAGGGCTTGGAGATTGGAACCGCGGCCCGAGATGAGCACGGCTACCTTCAGCTTCGCCACGTGCTCTCCGCATTGAGAAGGAGCGTGCCGCCCTGGCCGGCTTGACGCGGGACGATGCGGCCGATGGTCGCGACCTGCTCGCCGGCCTCGATCAGTGCCGCCGCGACGGCCGCTTCCTTGCCCGGCGCGACCACCGCAACCATGCCGATGCCGCAATTGAAGGTACGTGCGAGTTCGGCCGGCGCGATCGGCGCGGTCTCGGCAAGCCAGCGAAAGACGGGCGGCAGCGCCCAGCGCCGCGCATCGAGCTCGGCGGCGAGGTCCGCGGGCAGAACGCGGGGGATGTTCTCGGTCAGCCCGCCGCCGGTGATATGGGCGAAAGCCTTGATGCCCGCTTTCATGGCGGCGCGACAGGCCTTCACATAGAGCCGCGTCGGGGTCAGTAGCGCCTCGCCGAGGCTTTGCGACGGGTCGAAGGGCGCGGGCTGCGCATAGTCGAGCCCGGCGCGCTCGACGACGCGACGCACCAGCGAGAATCCGTTCGAATGCAGACCACTCGAGGCGAGGCCCAGCACGATATCGCCCGCCGCGATGTCGCGCCCGTCGAGCGCCGCACCGCGCTCGACCGGGCCGACGGCGAAGCCGGCAAGTTCTTAATCGGCCGCCACGTATAGGCCCGGCATCTCGGCGGTCTCGCCGCCGACCAGCGCGCAACCGACCTCCTTGCAGGCGGCGGCGATGCCGGCGACGATGATTCGCGCCTTTTCGACCTCAAGCCGGCCGGTCGCGAAGTAGTCGAGAAAGAACAGCGGCTCCGCGCCCCGAACGATGAGGTCGTTGACGCACATCGCGACCAGATCCTGACCAATGGTGGCGTGCCTTCCGGTCGCGATCGCGATCTTGAGCTTGGTGCCGACGCCATCCGTGGTTGCCAGCAGGATCGGATCGCGGTAGCCGGCCGCTTTCAGATCGAAGAGCGCGGCAAAGCCGCCGAGCCCGGCATCGCATCCGGGCCGCGCGGTCGCCTTGGCCAGCGGCTTGATCGCCTCGACCAGCGCCTCGCCGGCGTCGATGTCGACGCCGGCAGCGCGATAATCCTGGCCTCCGTCCACGGCGTTGCTCACCGTTCGGCCTGGGCGCCGCATTCGAGGAGGATGCCGGTGAGGGCCTCGGGCATATCGAGCATCACGTTATGGCCGCACGGCACCTCGAAATATTGCCAGGCCGCGTCGCCGCGTACGCGTTCGGCGAATTGGGCGAAAGGTCCGCGCGAATGGCCGGCCGCGCGAATATAGGCGCGATGCTTGATCTTCTCCCACGCGCCCGTCAATTGCGCCTTCTGGTCCATGGTGCCGATCGGCTGGTCGACCGCCCGGCGATCGATGCGCGCGACGTCCTCCGGATCGGCGATGCGGAAATGGGCCCCCGAGAGCGGCTTGAGGCGCCAGCCATCGCCCTGCGCCTTGGCTTCGGCGCGCTGGCGCTCCGCCATCTCCGGCGGCTGGAAATCGAGCAGCGATTTCCCTGGGCTCGGGATGAAGGCGTCGAGGAAGACGAGGGACTTGATCCGGTCGGCCATGCGGTCGGCGGCGCCGGTCACGACCATGCCGCCATAGGAATGGCCGCAGAGCACGATGTTATCGAGCTCGTGATGCTCGATCGCACCCATCACGTCGGCGATGTGCGTTTCCAAATCAACGTGCGGACCGGCGAGGTGGGCGCGTTCGCCAAGCCCCGTCAGCGAGGGTGTCTCGACGCGGTGACCGGCGGCGCGCAACCGGCTGGCGACGCGCTCCCATACCCAGCTTCCCTGCCAGGCGCCGTGAACGAGGACGAAGGCGTGAGGCGCGCGGCTCATTGGATATTCATCTTCATCAGCTTCTCGGCGTTGCCCTTGGTGATGGCGGCGCGGGTCTTGGCGTCGAAATCGCGCGCCTCGATCGCGTCGGTGTGGAGCTTGATCGGACCGAAGGGCGCGTCCGAGGCAAACACCATGTGGTCGGCGCCGAAGAACTTGAGCGCGCAATCGAGCCCGAGCGAATCGCCAAAGAGCGCGGTATCGGCGTAGAAATCGCGAAAATAATCCATGAAGGGGCGCTTCAGCGAGGACAGCACGCCGCTGTAATCCTCTTCCTTGGTGCGGCCGCCGAGGCTCGCCAAGCCGTTCTCGATGCGCTTGTCAAAGAAGGGGATCATCCCGCCGCCGTGATGGGTGATGATCTTGATCTTGGGATGGCGGTCGAAGAGGCCGGTAAGCACGAGCCGCGCCATGGCGACCGAGGTCTCGTAGGGCCAGCCGAAGCACCACCACATCTCGTAGCGCGAGAATTTTTCGGTGGTGTAGTCGGGGAAGTCGGCGGTCCGCGTCGGGTGCAGCCAGATCGGCAGGTCGTATTGCGCGGCGAGCGCAAAGAGCGGCTCGTACGCCTTGGCGTCGATCGGCTTGCCGTTGACGTTGGTGAAGAGCTGGATCCCCTTGGCGCCGAGCTGATCCATCGCGCGCTTGCCCTCGGCCACCGAGCTCTCGACCTCGTGCATCGGCAACGCGGCGACGAAAGCGGGAAAGCGGTCGGGGTATTTGCGCACCAGCTCCGCCATGCCGTCATTGGCGACCTGGGCGAGCTCGATCGCCTGCTTGGGTGTGGTAAACGCCTCGATCGGCGGATTGGGCAGGGAGACGATCTGGCGATACGCGCCGATCGCGTCCATCGAGCGGAAGCGCGAATCGAAATCATGGACGTCGCGCACCGCTTTCATTCGCTTCGCGATGCCGAGGCCGGAGCCCATCTGCTCAAGCGCCGACGCGACGGCGGGCGGCAGGATATGCGTGTAAATATCGACGAACATGGCGCCTCTCCCCGCGCGATCTCAAGCCGCGCGCAGTCTAGTCCGGCCGACGCGGGGCGTTCAACCGAAGCCGGCCCGGAGGCGGCTCAGTCTGCGGCGCCCATCGCTGCGCGGATGCAATGGCAATGAGATCGAGACCGCACGGCCGGCTCGAGCACAAAGGCCGTCGATTTCTTCCCTGAAGCGAGAAAGCCACTTTAACAAAAGCGCCGCCGCCCCGATACTCCGCCGCCATGACGCTCGACCGTCGCCGGATTGCCGTGGTTCTTTGCGGCCTTAGCTCCTTTCTCGATTTGTGGGCGACGCAATCGCTCCTGCCCATGCTCGCGAAAGAGCTTCATGCGACGCCGGTCGCGGTGAGCTTCACTGTGAGCATGCCGCCGCTCGCGATCGCGCTGGTCGCGCCCTGGACCGGCGTCATCGCCGACGTGCTCGGCCGCAAGCGCGTCATCGTCGCCGCCATGTTCAGCATGGTGGTGCCGACGGTGATGGTCGGCTTCTCGACGACGCTCGGCGCGATCGTGTTCTGGCGCTTCTGTCAGGGCCTGTTCGTGCCGCCGATTTTCGCCGGGACGGTCGCCTATATCGCCGACGAATTCGAGCTCCACGAGGCGACCGGCGCGACCGGGCTCTACACCGCGGCCGGCGTCTTCGGCGGTTTCCTGAGCCGGTTTCTGACCGCACTCTTGGCGGAGCATTTCGGTTGGCGCGGCGCGTTCATGGGTCTGGCGCTCCTCACGGTCAGCCTCGCCATCGGCGTGGCGACGCTTTTGCCGCGCGATCGCGGCTTCACCCGCGCTTCATCGCTGCTCGGCTCGACCACGCAGATGCTGCAGCATTTCCGCAACCCGCGCCTCGTCGCGACGTACGGCGTCGGCTTTTGCGCGCTCTTCACCTTCATTACGATCTTCACCTTCATTGCCTTTCGGCTCGCGGCGCCACCCTTCCTGCTCTCGACCGCGGCCTTGGGCTCGCTCTTCGTGACTTATCTCGCGGGCGTGGTGACGACGCCGCTGGTCGGCCGCGGCGTCGCATGGCTCGGCCGGCGGCGTCTCGTGCTGTTCGCGCTCGTGATCTGGGCCGGCGGGCTCGCGCTCACTTTGTTGCCGAGCCTCGTCGCGACCATCGCCGGCCTCGCCATCGCCGCGGCTTTCGGCTTCGCGTGCCAGGCTTGCTCGACCAGCTATGTCGCGCTGACGGCGAGCCGCGCGCGCTCATCGGCGGTCGGGCTCTACGTCACTTTCTACTATCTCGGCGGCAGCGTCGGCGGCGTGGTCGCGGGGCTTGCCTGGGTCGTCGCGGGCTGGCCCGGCTGCGTCGGAGTCGCGCTCGCCGTGCTGGGCGGCGTCGCGGTGCTGGTATCGCGCTACTGGACCGACGACGTCTAATCAGCGTCCGCCCGAGACGTTGAGCACCGTCCCTGACACGTAGGAGGCGGCGTCGGAGAGGAGATAAAGGATCGCCGCCGCGACCTCCTCGGCCTGGCCGGCGCGCTTCATCGGCAGATTGGGTCCGACCCGCGCAACCCGCCCTTCGGGCTGGATCTCGGTATCGATCACGCCGGGGCTGACCGCGTTGACACGGATGCCTTCGCCGGCAAGCTCCTGGCCGAGACCGAAGGTGAGGCTGTCGATCGCGCCCTTGCTGGCGGCGTAAGGCACGCTCTCGCCCGGCGCGCCGAGCCGCGACGCGGCGGAGGAGAGATTGACGATCGCGCCGCCCTTGCCGCCATGCTTGGTCGACATGCGCTTGATCGCCTCGCGGCAACAGATCAAGGTGCCGGTGACGTTGGTCGCAAAGAGCGCGTCGATGGCGGCCGCTTTAACGCTTTCGATGCGGCCATGCGGGCCGATCACGCCGGCGCTATTGACGAGGCCCGTAATCGGGCCGAGCGCGCGATCGATCGCCGCGAACATGGCGACGATCTCGGCCTCCTGGGCGATGTCGGCTTGATAAGCCGCCGCGCGTCCGCCAGCCCGCTTGATATCTTCGACCACCGCTTCGGCGCGGGAGCGATTCGACTGGTAATTGATCGCGACGTCCCATCCCTGCGCCGCGGCCATCTTGGCCGTCGCCGCGCCGATGCCGCGGCCGCCGCCGGTGACGAGAAGAAACCTCGCCATCGCTCAGCCCTTGGCCGGCGCTTCGCCCGGCCACTCGACATGGGCGCGGATCGTTTTCGCCGTCTCGTCGACCCAGCCATACTTGCGCGCGACCGTGACCATCGCGTCGATGCCTTGTTGCCAGCCGGGCGCCGCTTCGCGGCGCCTGAGCCAATCCTCGCTGACCCAGGCATGCCCCTCGGGGCTTAAGCTGGCGATGCCGGCGAGCGCCGATTTGAGTCGCGCGTCCTCGCCGCGTGCCGCATCGATGACGAGCTTGAAGCGCTTGAAGTCCGCGGCCTCTTCGAGCGCGACGGCGAAATCGCGCGTGACATGGATGAACATCGGATACCTCGCGGTCTGAAGAGGAAGAGCGATCGGGCGCAGTGGCGCCGTGCCCGCTGAGACTAGTGTCCCGATTCCGAAATTCGCCCCATCTCTGCATCGGCTCCCGGCGAATTTCGGAATCGGGAGGACACTAGCAACTTATTGAATCCTAGTGTCGGTCTAGTTTCGAAATTCGCCAAGTGCCGATATCGGCGATGTAGCGAACTTCGAAGCCACGACACTAGGCCGGGCCGGGCGGCGCTGTCATCCGCCGAGACTCGCGATCGGGGTGCTTGCGACGTGTGGTTGCATGAATCCCAGACCACAAAGGCGCACCAATGCCGTGCCGCGCGTGCGGCAATGACGCGAGCCTCTCGTGCGGAATGAAGATGCCTCCCGGGCGCACCGATAAGGCCGCGCGGGCATTGCTCGGCGCACAAGAGAAAAGGCCCGGCGGAGAGCCGGGCCTTGATGGCAAGTTTTCTTTGCGGTGCCTCGCGGCGCCGCAATCGCGGATGGCTTCGCTATTTGGCCGAAACCATCTCGGCGTTTCTCAGACGACGTGCGATCATCTTCCGCATCATTTTGCGGCGCATGAGTTCGCGTGCGTTGATGCGGCCGGCGCCCAATACCACACTCATCCCAAGATTGGGCAGTCCGGCATGGCGAGTGGACTTCATTTTGTCATCCATGAGGCGCTCCCGCGTTTTGTTTGACCGATTTGCGGCCGAGGTTGCCAATGTTGGCGGAAAAGTACAAGCGCGATTTGAGACTGGCTGTGACGAAATCACCACTTCGCCACAATGCGTTTATTGCGATGGCGTTCGCTGATGCACAATATAGTTAAATCAATTGGTTAATCGTGGTCGGCTGGCTCCGAGCGCGAGCCTCCGCCGATTTCACGAAGTAATCGCTCCAGACATAGACGAATCTCGGGATTGCGAATGAGCCGGAAGGCGCGGATCAGCTCGATCTCGTTCCGTTCGATTTGGTCGCGCCCCTCGGCGAGGGTTTCGAATCCCGCAAAGAAGTAGCCCACCGGGCGGCCGAGGAGCGCGGCGAGCTGGAACAGCCGGCTGGCGGAGACGCGAATTTCGCCTTGCTCGTATTTCTGCACGACCTGGAAGCTCATGCCGAGCTCGTTGCCGATATCGGTCTGCGTCATACCGGCCAATTCGCGCGCCAGGCGCAACTGGCGGCCGACGTGAACGTCAACGGGATCGGGGCCGTGCTCCTTCGCCGTGTGGCGTCGCCGGCGCATTCTCCCGGCGGCAGTCCGCTTCTCAGGCATTCGCGTTCAGCGGATCAGGGCTGGCCCGGTATGTTTGTTCGCACGCGCCAATCTTTTTTTGACAAGTAAGTCACCCTCCCTTGAGGCGGGGCTTGCATAGCACGTTTTACGTCGGGTGCCGGAGAAATATTTTCAACTTCCGATTGCAACGTTGCGGTGCGGCGCGGGCGTGCCATAGTGGTCCCCGCTGGCATCAAGCGGGAGTCCATCGTGAACGACGAACTGATCTATGAATTGCGCGGCGGCATCGCGCACGTCACCTTCAACCGCCCGCAAGCGCGCAATGCTTTCACCTTCGCAATGTATGAGCGACTGGCCGAGATCTGCGACGCGGCAGGCAAGGATCGCAGCATCAAGGCGATGCTGCTGACGGGCGCCGGCGAGAAAGCATTTGCCGCCGGCACGGACATCTCGCAATTCAAGAGCTTCAAGACCGCGGAAGACGCGATCGCCTATGAAAGCCGCATCGACCGCGTCATCGGCACGCTCGAGCGCTGCGCCGTGCCGACGATCGCCGCCATTTCCGGGGCCTGCACCGGCGGCGGCGGCGCGATCGCCGCGGCTTGCGATCTGCGCATCGCCGCGGCCAATGCCCGCTTCGGCTTTCCCGGCGCGCGCACGCTCGGGAATTGTCTCTCGATGGGGAATTACGCGCGGCTCGCCGCGCTCATCGGCGTCGCCAAGACCAAGGAAATCATCTTTACCGCGCGGCTGATCGAAGCCGAGGAGGCGCGCAGCCTCGGCCTCGTCGCCGAGATTCTACCGGACCACGCCGCGTTGATGGCGCGCGCGGAGGAGCTTGCGAAAACGATCGCGGGCCTCGCTCCGCTCACCTTGCGCGCGACCAAAGAGGCGCTGCGTCGCCTCATGCCGCGCATCGCGCCGGGCGAGGGACAGGACCTCATCCTCATGTGCTACATGAGCAAGGATTTCCGCGAGGGGATGGACGCCTTTCTCAACAAGCGCCCACCGCAATGGCAGGGCGAATGAAAAGCAAAATATTGAGCCACCAAGACGCCAAGGCACCGAGAAAGCAGAATCACGCAGGGAATTGAGGCTGCGAGCGCAATTTTTTGCGCACGCGCCTCGCATGCCAAACGCTCTACTCTATTTCATATTCTCATTGTGAAATCTTGGCGCCTTTGTGCCTTGGTGGTTCCAATAAGAGTTCACACCTTGATCTTCTCGTCCTCGACCACGCGCTGCACCGCGGGCCGCTGCAGCATGCGGTCCTTGAAGGCGGTGTAGTTCTTCATCTCGGCCATCGGCACCTCGCGGCGCACGCCCCAGGTGTAGAGGACGAAAGCGTAAGGGTCGGCGACCGAGAATTTGTCGAAGAGCCACTCCTTGCCGGCATAGAGCCTGTCGATTTCCTTCAAATAACCGTGAAAGGTCTTAAAGCCGGTCTCCTTGAGCGTGGGGAACGCCACCGGATCGCTCGCATAGCGCTCGGGCCGGCCGATATGCGCTTGCGCCGGGTGCACCGAGGACGCGACCCAGCCGATGAAGGAGAGCATCTTCGTTTCCTGGATCGGATCGTCGGTCCACAAGCCGAAGCGCTTGCCGAGGAAGGGCAGGATAGCGGTGTTCTCGGAGATGAACTCGCCATTGTCGAGCCCCAGGGCCGGCACGCGGCCATGCGGATTGATCTTGAGATACTCGGCGCCGCGTTGCTCGCCCTTGGCGAGATCGATGCGCCGGCCGGTGTATTTCTCGCCGCTCTCCTCGAGCACGATATGTGACGCCATCGAGCAGGCGCCGGGGCAATAGCAAAGTGTGAGCATGATCGATCCTCCCTTGCAACGAAGGCTCGCATTCTTGCATCGTGCCGCCCGCGCCGCAAATCCTCCTCACCGCGAGCCGGGCGCGCGCTAATCCGCCTCGGCGGGCGCCATGATGAACTTGTCCATGCGCCGGAGCGCGGGGAAGCGGCGGCTTGCGACCGCGACGACGATCAGGGTCGCGGCGCCGCCCAGGACCACCGAGCCGACCGCGCCGAACCAATCCGCAGTCACGCCCGATTCGAACTCGCCCAGCTGATTGGACGTGCCGACAAAGAGCGAATTGACTGCGCTGACGCGGCCGCGGATCGCGTCGGGTGTCGCGGTCTGCACCAGGGTGGAGCGCACCACGACGCTGACCACGTCCGCCGCGCCGATGAGGATGAGCGCCGCGACCGACAGCGCCAGCCAGTGCGACAGGCCGAAAGCGATCGTCGCACCGCCATAGACGATCACGGCGGCGAACATGCGCCGTCCGACCCGGCGGTCGAGCGGATGGCGCGCGAGATAGAGCCCGGCGACGAGTGCGCCGAGCGCCGGCGCGCTGCGCAACAGGCCGAGCCCGACCGGACCGATCATCAGGATGTCGCGGGCGAAGATCGGCAGCAGAGCGGTCGCGCCGCCGAAGAATACGCCGAACATGTCCAGGGTGATGGCGCCGCGCACGGCTTCGGTGCGGCGGATGAAGCGCACGCCGCCGAGGAGGCTGTACCAGGAAAGCGGTTGGCCGGGGCGTGCGGGCACGTGCGGCAGGGAGACCATCGCGCCCAGCCCGATCAGATTCATGAACACCGTGCCGAAGAACGCGACCGGCGCGCCGTCACCAAAGAGCGAGGCGCCCGCGGCAAAGAGCAGGCCGCCCAAGGCCGGGCCGATGATCACCGCGAATTGATTGACCAGCGAATTGGCGGGCGTCACGCGCGGGAAAATCGCGACCGGCACGAGGCTCGGCAGGAGCGCAGCCTGCGCCGGCTGGTCGAAGGCGCGGCCGGCGCCGAA
>JBJKPV010000228.1:0-4720 GCA_046706015.1 Allostellaceae bacterium
TGTTGGGATGGCCCGCGATCACTTGTTCGATCACGTCGCGCTCGCGTGACGTCAAGCGGTCGACGCTCAGCGCGGCGAATTTTTTTTCCGTCGCGTCGGCAAAGGAAACGACGACGCCTGCGCTCTCGGCCCCGTCGCCGAGATAGGAAAACGCGCTGCGCTTGTACCACCGCCCGCCCACGGCGCAGATGTCGCGCTCGACCGGCCCGTCGCCCGTCAAAGCCGCGCGCAGATCCTCTTCGAGCGTGCGATCGGCGAAGGGAAGCCGGAGGCGCGCGAAAGGCTTGCCGACATCGGTGCCGCCGATACCGAGCAGTTCCTGCGCCGACCGCGTGAAGAATTGCAGCTTGAGCGCCGGATCGAGCACGCAGGTCGCAACGTCGCAGCGTCCGAGCGAGAGGATTGGATCGCCGGTCTCGCGCGCCGCGCCGATGCGCGGCGGGACGAGGCGCAACGCACTATCGTCGCGACGCGGGGCAAGCGACGCGATCTCGTCCCCGCAGGTGGCAGAGTCGTGCTTCCCCATGAACATTCTCCAGCGACACCAGTCGACTTTGCGGCTGGCCGCGAGACGGGCTTTTTTTGCTCGTTCCCGCCGACCGCTGCCGCCGAATGCATTTCCTGAAACAACAATTCCCCGGCCAAGCTATTCAAAGCGCGGGTAGAATCTCTGATATCCACATTGTGGCTCAACTTGGCCACAGGGGCGAAGCACCGTTCATCGGGACCACAGAAATATCACAGCGCGCCCGCACGCCGATGCGCGGGACGCTGCTTCGTTGCGCTGTGCTTGCGGTGGTTCGCCGCCTTAGTGCTGGTGTTCGTCGCGCAGGAAGTCGAGACGGCGGAAGAGTTCGCGATCGGTGATTTGGAAGAGGCTTGCCTTCGCGCTCACGGCTTTGTGCGAGATCCACTGCCCATGCGGCAGGCTGAAGATATCCTTCGGCTTCCACGCGACGACATCATCGCCGACGCGCGACTCCCCCTCGCCCTCGACCACGACGCAAACGGCGTTGCTGTTGCTGCGATAGGGTTTCGTCTCGGCGCCCTTGTCGAGCCCCAAGAGATAGCAATCGATGGTCGAGAGAATGGCGCCGCCATTGACGGGATTGGTATAACGCAGCCGCCGCGCCCCATCGGCGTCGGGCCGCATCGCCGCGAGCGCTTGCGCCGCCTCGCTCCACGGGTAGCGGAATTTCGGCGAGTAGTTCCAGCGCGCCGACGGCGTCTCCGGCGCCATGCCCGCGGCGAACACGGCATCGTCGGGCGGCGCGTCGATGTCATGCGCCGGGCCGGGCTCGAACACCCGGTTGTCGAGATAGCCATGCACCGGCACGTCGAGCGCATCGACCCACACCGAGCGCGATTTCGTGTCGTTGACATGTTCGTGCCAGGTGAAGCCCGGCGTCAGCACGAGATCGCCAGGCAGCATCGGACAGGACTTGCCCTCGACGATGGTGACGGCGCCTTCGCCTTCAAGCACGAAGCGCAGCGCGTGCATCGAATGGCGGTGCGGCCGCGCCTTCTCGCCCGGCATCAGCACCTGGAGATTGACCGAGAGATTGGGCGCAGCGCCCTGCGCTTGTGTGCCCGCAAAGGCAGGATTGTTCAAGATCAGCACGCGGCGCTCGGCATCGGTCATATTGACCGCGCCCGCGGCCGCGTCGATCAGCGGATCCATCGCGTTCCAATGCCAGACATGCGCGGGCATATGCGGCCGGTTCGGGCGCAGCTCCTGATCCCACATCGCGATGACGCTCGCGGCCTTGAATTTCTCACGCAGATCGCTCATGGCGTCCTCCAGATGCTTCGGCGCGTTGCGGCGCTCATGCGAAGATTGTCCCGCGTCCCGATGGTGAAAGCAACGCCCGCATGACCGGCACGACGGTCCTAGCGCCGGGCATCATGCCCATCATTGACCCTCCGCAATGCCCACTTTAGCGTTGTCCGTGGAGGAAAGTCGGGACGTCTGGGCGCATGAGCAAAGAACCAATCCCCGTTCTGATCGCGGGCGGCGGACCGGTCGGGCTGGCGCTGGCGATCGAGCTCGGCCGTGCCGGCGTCGCCTGTACTTTGGTCGAGCGCCGCGACGGCAGCATCGGCGTGCCAAAGATGAGTGGGCTTTCGATCCGCGGCATGGAATTCAACCGGCGCTGGGGCATCGCCGAGATCGTCAAGAATTCCGGCTGGCCGAAACACCATCCCCAAGGGCTGACCTATTGCACCAGCCTCGTCGGCTTCGAACTCGCCCGGCATCACGTGCCTGCTTATAACGACCAGAAGCTCACCTATACGCCAGAGCCGCGCGTCGCCTGCGCGCAGATCTATTACGACCCGATCCTGCTGGCGACGGCACGCTCGCTGCCCTCGGTGACGATCCGCCACCTGACCAGCCTCGACAGCTTCACCCAGGACGAAGATGGCGTCACGGCGACGATCACCGATCGCCAGACCGGGAAAAGCGAGACCATCACCGCGCGCTACCTCGTCGGCTGCGATGGCGCCGACGGCACGGTCGTGACCACGCTCGGCTTCGGCTATGAGGGGCTCGGCCTCGTCGCGCACAGCGTCAATGTGTTTTTCCGCTCGGCCGCGATCATGCAGATCCACGACAAGGGCTGGTCGCGCTTTTTCCGCTTCACCGATGCCGGCGGCACCTGGGGCGAGATCATCGGCATCGACGGCAAGGAGCTGTGGCGCCTCTCGGTGCTGAAAGCCGATCCGAATTTCAACGCCGATCGCTATATGCGCCGCCTCATCGGCCGTGACGACGTGCCCTATGAGGTGCTCTCGGTGATGGACTGGGAGCGGCGCGAGCGCGTGGCCCAGCATTATCGCGACCGTCGCGTCTTCATCTGCGGCGACGCCGCACATCAGAATTCGCCGACGGGCGGTCTCGGCCTTCATACCGGCCTCGCCGACGCGGTCGATCTCGGCTGGAAGCTGGTCGCGACCCTGCAAGGCTGGGGCGGCGGCGCTTTGCTCGATTCCTATGAGGCCGAGCGCAAACCGATCGCGCTCTACAACGTTCAGGCCTGCACCGATGAATTCGTGCTGCTCGCCGATCTGCCTGGGGGGCCGGAGATCGCCGAAGACTCCCCGGCCGGCGCCGCGCTGCGCAAGCGTTGGGCCGAGGCCTATCGCAGTGCCAACGGCGCCAACCGCCCGACCTTCACCGAGAATCTGCGCCTCGGCTATTACTATGAGAACTCGCCGATCTGCGTGCCCGACGGAACGCCGCCAATCGCCTATGAGACGGTGCAATTCGTGCCGAGCGCGCGGCCCGGAACACGCGCGCCGCATGCCTGGCTCGGCGAGAACCGCTCCACCCTCGATCTTTTCGGCGAGGGTTTTGTCCTCATGCGCTTCGGCGCCGATGTGCCGAGCGGCAGCGCGCTGGCCGAGGCGGCGGCGCTCCGCGGCACGCCCTTGCAGCGCGTCGCGCTCGCCGATCCCGACGTCGCTGCGCTTTACGAGCGCAAGCTCTGCTTGGTCCGTCCCGACGGCCATGTCGCTTGGCGCGGCGATGCCGAACCGCGCGACGCGGTTGCGCTGATCGACCGGGTGCGCGGCGCAGGTACCTGATCGCGCTGGCTTGATCACAGGAATGTCACGGCGTACCAATAGGGCGCCATGCTATTGCGGCCACAGTGAAAGCGGCGCCAAACGTGCCGCCAATTGACGGACAATCCACCCCAATGAGCGGCAGGAGAGCGATGTTCACGCGAGAAAAAACGCCGAAATCAGGCGGCACCGAGGAAGCGCGCGACACCAACACGGCACAGGCCGACACGACGACGATCCTCGCGCCGCAAACGCAAAATGCGTCCGGCGCCCATGCGGTCACGCGGCATTATTCGATCCCGCCGGCGCCGACACCGCTCACGCCGGCGCGCGACGCGAAGAGTGAGGTCAAGGACGAAGCCAAGAAGCTCACCGTCGGCAAAGGCATCTCGCTCGACGGCAAGATCTCGTCCTGCGACCGGCTGATCGTCGATGGCAAGGTCGAGGCGGAACTCCAGGACTGCCACACGGTCGAGATCACGCAGAACGGCACTTTCAAGGGCGCCGCTGAGATCGCCAGCGCCGAAATCTCGGGCAATTACGAGGGCTCGCTCACGGTGCGCGAGAATCTCCTCATCCGTTCCACCGGCCATGTGAGCGGCACGGTGCGCTACGGCAAGCTCCACATCGAGGATGGCGGCGAGATCAACGGCGACGTGAAGAGCCTCGCCAGCAAGAGTTGATCGGCCGAGCGCGGCGATCGGTGCATCGATCGCCGCGTCTTTCACCGTTGTAACTTGAACCTCACTCTGCGAGCGGCAGACTTGGTCGCGTTCGCAGAGAGAGGCCGATGACGCATCATCAATTGTTCTATCTTCTCTTCATTCTCGCCGGGTTTCTGGTTTTTACGGGTTCGCTGATGGCGGTCGCAATCACGAGCCTCTCGAGTAGCGACGATACGCGCGACGGCCGCGACGCGACCAAGACGCACTGACGCGCGCCGTCCTCCTTTGACATGATGGCCGTGCGACGCGAGCGTCGCGCGAGGGACGCGCGTGCACTGCCCCAAAGCGCGGTTGTCTCCCCTGGCCAACTCGCATAGAGTGGGCGAACGTTATCGGCGTACCGGCGCGTAACGGCGAGAAAAAATGCCGGCCGGCCGCCTCAATCAGGGAGGAAAACATGCACAAAAGGGGGTTCCGTCCCGCCGCCATCC
>JBJKPV010000229.1:0-8807 GCA_046706015.1 Allostellaceae bacterium
ATGGCTTATCTCAGCCCCGAGGTGCGCGCCCGCGCCAATCTGCGCATCCTGTCGCGAAGCCAGGTTCAGGCCTTGCTCTTCGACGGACGCAAGATCTCGGGCGTCACGGTCGAGACGCCGCAGGGTACGGAGACCTACGGCGCCAAGGAGGTGATCCTGTCGGCTGGGGCGGTTCATTCGCCGGCGATGCTGATGCGCGCGGGCATCGGCCCTGCCGCCCAGCTTTCGGCGCTGGGTATCGCCGTGCGCCAGGATCTGCCGGGGATCGGTGCGAATCTGCGCGATCATCCCGGCATCGGCATCCTCGCCTATGTGACGCCCAGCGCGCGCGTCGATATGGCGACAAGGCCGTTGCAGATCTCGTTCCGCTATTCCTCGTCGCTGGGCGATTTCCCGCCGGGCGACTTGTATACCGCGGTCTTTAACCGCGGCGGCTGGCACGGCGTCGGGCGCCGGCTCGGCATGGCCATGACCTGGGTGAACAAGACCTTCTCCGCCGGGCGCGTCAGCCTGCAAAGCACCGATTGGCGGGCCGAGCCCAAGGTCGAGCTCAATTATTTCGACGATCAGCGCGATCTGACGCGGCTGATGAACGGGATGCGCTTTCTCGTCGATTTGTTCGAGACGCCGGCGGTGAAGCGCGTGACGAGGGCGCCCTTCGGCGCGCGGCTCTCGCAACGCGCGCGCGATGCGCTCGCCGTCAATGTCAAGAACCAGATCGCGATGGGCGCGGCCGGCATGCTGCTCGACGGGCCGGCGGCGCTGCGCGACGCGATCATCCTCCGCCGCGTCAGCGAGGCGCCGGAACTCGCCGCGATGATGCGCGACGAAACAGTGCTCGAGGATTTCGTGCGCACGACCGCGCTCGGGGTCAAGCATCTCTCCTGCACCTGCCGCATGGGAGGCGACGGCGATCCGAAAGCCGTGACGCGGCGTGACGGCGCAGTCAGGGGCGTCGGGGGGCTGCGTGTGGTCGATGCGTCGATCATGCCCAATCTTCCCCGCTGCAACACCAACCTGACAACGCTGATGATGGCCGAGAAAATCTCGGATGCGATGCTGTCGGCCTGATGGAGAGCCGCATGGTCGAAACGATCAAGGATGACGCGGTCGGCCACTACGCCGATTTCGACAATCGCGCGCGGCGTGCTTCTCTGACGGGCAAGCGCCGCTCGGCGCAGACCGTGCCGGTGATCGATTTCACCGCTTACACGCAGGACGCGCCCTTGGCCGATCGCCAGCGTGTCGCTGAAGCCCTGCGCGCGGCCTGTCTCGATACCGGGTTCTTCTATCTCGCCAATCACGGTATCGCCGAAGCCGAGCTCGATCTCGCCCATGATTGGGGCCGCGTCTTCTTCGAGTTGCCGCGTGCGGAGAAGGCGAAGTACGACAAGAGCCGCCATCCCGCGCGCCAGGGTTGGATGCCGGTCGGCGGCACCAATCCCGACGCCAATTCCGACAAGGACGCCGATCAGAAGGAGACTTTCGTTCTGCCGCGCGAACTTCTGCCGGGCGAGGCGGCCGGCGACAATCCCGTGGTCGGCAAGGGCAACTGGCCCGACGCGCCGCTGATGCCGGGGTTTCGCGACTTCATCAGCGCGCATATCCTCAAACGCGTCGTCATCGGCCAGCGTCTCTGCCGCGCGCTCGCCTTGAGCCTCGATCTGCCGGAGGATTATCTCGACGCGGCGCATCGCTATCCCAATTGCCAGCTCACCTATAATTATTATCCGCCGCTCGATGCCGAGACCGTCGGCCGCACGCAATGGGGGATCTCGCCGCATACCGATTACGGCAGCTTCACGCTTCTGTCGCAGGATTCTTTGGGCGGGCTCGAGATCCGCAGCGCGCGCGACGAATGGATCGACGTGCCGCCGATCCCGGGCGTGTTCGTCGTCAATATCGCCGATCTCTTCGCGCGCTGGACCAATGGGCGCTATCGCTCGAGCCTGCACCGCGCCTCGAATTTCGTTGCGGGCGGAAGGGCGCGCATTTCCCTGCCGCTCTTCTTCAATCCGCATCCGCGGGCGTGCATCGAATGCCTGCCGACCTGCCAGGGGCCCGGCAATCCGCCGAAATACGAGCCAGTCGAGGCGGGGCCTTATGTGCGCGCGCTGCTCGAGCAGTCCTATCGCACCGGAAGGCCCGGCGTCGCGCAGCAGACGGTCGAGGAACGCTTCAAGTCGCTCTGAAGGAGGTCCGTGAATGGAGGCCTTGAGAAACCAGTGGTACTGCGCCGCCTTCGGCCACGAGCTCCGCGACAAGCCCATGGGGCGTGTTTTCCTCGGCGAGCCGGTGGTGATCTACCGCAAGGCGAATGGCGCGCCGGTCGCATTCGAGGATCGCTGCTGTCATCGCCGCGCGCCGCTCTCGCAAGGCAAGGTCGAGGGCGACAATCTGCGCTGCGGCTATCACGGCTTTCTCTACGATCCGAGCGGCGCCGCGATCTGGGCGCCGGGGCAGGATCGCTTGCCGCCGGGCGCGCGCGTGCGCCATTACCCGGTGGTCGAGAAGCATGGCTGGATCTGGATTTGGCCGGGCGATCCCGCGCTGGCCGATCCCACCAAAGCGCCCGCCTACGACAAATACGACGATCCGGCCTGGGCGTCCTATGACGAGCTCATTCCGATCAAATGCAATTACTTTCTCGTCGTCGACAATTTGCTCGATCTCTCGCATCTGCCGTTTCTCCATGCGGCGACGATCGGCAGTCCCGAGGATGTCGATCCGAAGCTCAGCTGGGAGCGCGGCGCCGATTGGGTGAAGGGCGTGCGCGTCGCGCGCGGTCTTTCGCCCTCGCCGCGCAATCTTCAGGAAGGGCTCGATTTCCGCTTCGACCGCACGCAGATCATGCTATTCGAGCCGCCTTCGCAAGTGACGATCGACATCCTCTCCAACGAATTCGGCAAGGAATACGGCGATCCAGCCGGTCGGATGAACCGCCGCATCATCATCTATGATGCGATCACGCCCGAAACGGACTCGAGCTGCCATTATTTCTGGGCGATCGCGCGAGACTATGCGATCGACGACACGAAGCTCACCGAGCTGAGCTTCCGCGGCACGAGCACGGCCTTCCACGAAGATCAGCGCATGCTCGAAGTGCAGCAGCGGAGCATCGATCGCGAGCCTGCGGCCGCGCAGATCGACGTGATCGGTGATGCCGGCAGCCTCCAGGCCCGGCGGGTCATGGAGAGGCTGCTGGCCGCGGAGCGCCCCGCTCGCGCCGCCGAGTAGGCTGGGCGCGCGTCAATTCCCGAAGATCGGATGGTCGGGCATTGGATCCGCGTACGGCACCGGGCCGGAATCCGGCACGCCGGGGGCCGGGTCTCGGCAATAGGGATAGGGCAGGGAATCGCACCAGGCCTTGCTGGCGCCCGGCACGAAGGAAGCATAAGGCTGCGTGCCCGACGCGGCGGCGTGCGTGTTGACGCCGGCGGCAAAGGCAACGGACGCGGTCGACAGCGGCAGCGCCACGGCGAACGCCGCAGCCAGGCGTGCGAATGATTTGATCGGCATGAGCGAACTCCTCTCGGCTTCGCGCGGCCGATGAGCCATTCATCCGCGCGCGTCGAAATCCGAGAGGTAGATGCGCATGAAGGGCGCCGGCGATAACCGACGGCGTGCCGCAAGCACTGTTCGCTTTCATCGAACAATGACGTAATCGTGGCGCGCCGCCCGCGGGAGGACGGGCGGCGCGCGCGATCGGAGGCTCTCGAGGCTAGTGCTTGCCCGGGAAGCCGCCGAGGCCGTGAAACGTCATGTAGAGCGAATAAGCGCTGACCGCGATGGCGATCGCCATTTCGAGGATCAAGACGCCGACGCCGTATTTGTACCAGGGCTCGTGGGCGATGGGAGCAGTTTGCAAAGCCATGTTGGATCTCCGGGTTTGCGTTTGAGGGTGGGGAGCGATCGCGCTGTTAGGCTTTCTCGCCGACCAGTTGCCGGCCGAGCAAGCCATGTTCCTCGGGGTGCCGCTCATAGCGTGCGGCCCAGAAGTAGAAGAGCACGATGGGCACGAACAGGTAGAGCGCGGCATAGAAATACCCCATGTGGATATTGCCGCTGCCGGCGAAGATCAGCGGATAGACGATGCCGCCGGCCGTCGAGACGCCGCCGATGAAGCCCGCGGCCACGCCGGGCCGGTCGGGGAAGAGCAGCGGCACGAGCGCGAAAGTGCCGCCGGTGCCGAAGGAGACGAAGATGCCGAAGGCGACCAGCACCGCGACCGAGAGATGCAGCGAGCCGGAGAGGCCGGCGGCGGTCAGGCCCATCATCGCCGCGGTGATGAGAATGAGGGCGATGGCGAGCCAATGGAGCCGCGGCGCGTAAGGCAGGCTCTTGGCGATGAAGGGAAGCGGCGTCCAGCCCTTGCGCTGGAACAAATCCGACATGAAGCCGGCGAAGGGGCGGAACAGCGAGGCGGTGAAGGATTGCACCGCCGCGAAGGTTCCGGCCGCGATCTGTACGCCGGCGACGCTCGAGAAGCCCAGCGCCAGCAGCGCGCCGTGGAAGCCGCGCGAGAAATAACCTGGCAGCCAGGCGTTCATCGCGATTTCGAGGCCGAAGGACATCGCATAGGCGAGCATCAGCGCGATCGCGATGTAACGGCTCCAGACGAAGACCGTGCCGCGCATATTGCTGCCGCTGCGCGCGGTGTCACGGCGCTCGACCGTCTTGGCGGCGTGGCCGCGCGCCAGATACCAGAGCGCGACGACGAGCGCGATCGCGCCAAGCCATAAGAAGGCGGCGTGATAGTTGGTCCCGAAAATCCGCGGCAGCAGCAAGGCGCCAACGCCGGCGCCGACATTGCCGGTGCCGGCATAGAGCCCTTCCGCCGTGCCGATCTCGTGCGAATCGAACCATTGCGCGACGTGTTGAATGCCGACGACGAAGGAGACGCCGGCAATGGCGACGATCACGCGCTCGGCGAAGAGGAGCTCGTAATTGTTGGTGAAGGCCGAGGCGATCGAGACCAGCCCGCATCCGGCGAGGATGAAGGCAAAGGTTCTGGGCGCGCCGAAGCGGTCGGACGCCCAGCCGGCGAAGATGCGGCCGATCGGCGCCATCCAGATCGCCGAGCTCGCGAGCAGGCCCAGCTCCTTGATGCTGAGATGATACTGAGCCGCGATGCTCGGGCTGAAGGCAGCGGTCGAGAACCACATCAGAAAGCACCAGAAAAACCCGACCGTCGCGATGATAAGCTGTTCGACTTTATGCGAATGCATGAGCTTTGTTCCTCTCATTGGGCGGTGGATAGGGGGACAAATTCGGGTTGCGCGCGGTCGGCCGACTGCGCCTCGCGCAAGAGGCGGCGCAGCTCGGGAACGCAAGAGCCGCAATTGGTGCCGGCACGCAGGTCGCGGCCGATCTCGTCGACGCTCGACAAGCCGCCCTCGCGGATCGCGGCGCCGATCGCGGGCTCGTGCACGAGGAAGCAGGAGCAGACGATCCGTCCGGCCGGCGCACTCTCCGTCACGGTTTCGCCGAGAAGCAGCGCGGCCGGATCGCGCTGCTCGAAGGAGGGTGTGGTGAAGAGCGCAGCGACCCAATCCGGCGCGGGCCGCGCGCCGGGCAGTCCGACGAACAAGGCCGCTTCGAGGCGGCCCTCGCGCAGGAACAGCCCGCGATAAGCGCCGAGCCCGCGATCCTCGTACTCGATCCAGTGGTCGATCGAGAGGCGGTGCTGCATCCAGCCACGCCAATTGTCGATTTCCTCGTTGCCGGCGAGGCGATAGAGCGTATGGCCGTCGCCGGCTGCGCGCGCCCAGAAGAGCCCGTCTTCCCAGTTCGGGAGCGGTTCGCGCGCGAGCAAGCTCGCTTCCCAGACGATCGGTGCCGGCAGCACCCGAACCGGCGTGCATTTGAACTCGGGCTGACCCGAGACCGGATCGGTCAGCGGTGCGATCAGCGCGCCGACGCGCGCCTGCGCGGCGAATTGATCGTTCCAATGCATCGGCGCGAAGACTTCGCCGCGGCGCTGGCCGGGATCGATCCGCACCCGCAGCAGCGCTGCGCCGCGCGGGCTCTCGACCCGGGCGATTCCCTCATGCGCGAGGCCGAAGCGCGCCGCGTCGCCGGGATGAAGGCTCAGCCAAGGTTCGGGCTCGTGATTGCACAGACGCGGCGAGACGCCCGACCGCGTCAGCGTATGCCAATGATCGCGCGTGCGGCCGGTGTTGAGGAGAAGCGGCCATTCGTCCGATATGCGCGATGCCGGCGGGCGTGGCGTGACCGCGACGAAGCGCGCCTTGCGGTCGGCATGGAAGAACCGCCCATCGGCGAAGAGCCGCGCGGTCGGCGTGTCCGGTTCGGCAACCGGCCACTGCGTGGGTGCAAAGGTTTCGTAATCGGCTTCGACGAGCCCGCCGATATCGAAATCGCGGCTGCCGTCGTTCTCGAAGGCGGAGAGGTACGCATGCTCGCGGAAGATCGTGGCCGGACCATCGAAGGCGAAGTCGGCGCCGAATCCCAAGCGCTTCGCCACTTCGCAGATCATCCACCAATCGGGCTTGGCGGCGCCGGGCGGCGGCAAGACAGCGCGCTGGCGTGAGATACAGCGCTCGGAATTGGTGACCGTGCCGTCCTTCTCGGCCCAGGCCAGCGCCGGCAACAGCACATCGGCCATGCGGGTCGTGTCGGTGTGCTCGACGCAATCGGACACGGCGACGAAATCGCAACGCTCGAGCGCGCGCCGCACCAAGGCGCTGTCGGGCAGGCTGACCGCCGGGTTGGTCGCCATGATCCACAGCGCCTTGATCCGGCCCTGGTCGACGGCATGAAAGAGATCGACCGCTTTCAAGCCTGGGCTTCGCGCCAAACGCGGCGCGCGCCAGAAGCGCGCGACCTTGTCGATCGCGTCGCCGTCGAAAGCCATATGGGCGGCGAGCTGATTGGCGAGGCCGCCGACCTCACGCCCGCCCATGGCGTTGGGCTGGCCGGTGAGCGAAAACGGCCCCATACCGGGCCGGCCGATCCGGCCGGTGAGAAGGTGGCAATTGATGATCGCGTTGACTTTGTCGGCGCCGCTGGTCGACTGGTTGACGCCTTGCGAATAAAGGGTCACGACCCGCTCGGTCCCCGTGAACCAATCGAAGAAGGTGGCGATGTCGGCAGGATCGAGATCGCAAGCCGCGGCCACCGCGCCATCGCGGCGTGCGGCGTCGAGTGCGGCGTCGAGATCCGATGTGTGATCGGCCACGAAGTCGCGGTCGATCGCGCCGCGCGTGGCGAGATCGGCGAGCAGCCCGTTGAAGAGCGCGGCGTCGCTGCCGGGCTTGAGCGCGAGGTGGAGGTCGGCGCTGTCCGCGGTAGCGGTGCGGCGCGGGTCGATCACGACGAGCCGCGGCGCGCCGCGGGCTTTGCGCGCCGCGTCGATGCGCTGGAACAAGACGGGATGGCACCAGGCCGCGTTGGAGCCGACCAGCACGATGAGATCGGCCGTCTCCAGATCTTCGTAGCAGCCGGGAACGGTATCTGAGCCGAAGGCGCGTGTATGCGCGGCCACGGAAGACGACATGCAGAGGCGCGAATTCGTGTCGATATTGGCCGAGCCGATGAAGCCCTTCATCAGCTTGTTGGCGACGTAGTAATCCTCGGTCAGCAGCTGGCCCGAGACATAGAGCGCGACCGAATCGGGTCCATGCGCGGCAATCGCCGTGGCAAAGGCGCCGGCCAGCCGATCGAGCGCGGTGTCCCACGATGCCGGCGCGCCGGCGATCTTCGGCTCGAGCAGTCGGCCGTCGAGGCCCACCGTTTCGCCGAGCGAGGCTCCTTTGAGGCAGAGTCTTCCGCGATTGGCGGGGTGACCGGGATCGCCCGCGACGGTGAGCGCCCCGTTCTCGACCTTGGCCAAAATGCCGCAGCCGACGCCGCATTAGGGGCAGGTGGTGCGGACCGCCTCAGCCATAGGCGGCCCTTATCATCGGCTCGGCGCGACCGACGCGCGTGCCGATCTCCGGTACGGTGTTCGCCGCTGTCGCCGTGGGGATGGGCGCGACGACCGTGTCGGTGCTCGTCGTGGCGGCCGAGGCGTCGAAGATGATGCGCTGGCGGAACGGCGTGATATCGATCGCGTCGGCGATCAGCGCGAGATAGCGGGCGCTGTCGCCGATATCGCCATAGAGGACCGCGCCGACGATCCTGCCCTCGCGCAGGACGAGCTTTTTGTAGACGCCGCGCAGACTGTCTTGAAGCGTGATCTCGTCGTCGCTTTCGGCCTCGGCCATCAACACGCCCGCCGAGAACACGTCGATGCCGGTAATCTTGAGGCGCGTCGCCAGCACCGGCGTCGCAAAGAGCGCGGTCTCGCTGCCGGCGAGACGCGCGGCGCAAACGCTCGCCATGCTCCACAGCGGCTCGACCAGGCCGAAGCACAGGCCGCGATGCTCGGCGCATTCGCCGACGGCGTAGATATGCGGGTCGGTGCTGCGCATGTCGTCGCCGACGACGATGCCGCGATTGGCGTCGAGCCCTGCCTGGCGCGCGAGCGCGATCTCCGGCCTTATGCCGATCGCCAGTACGACGAGATCGGCCGGAATTTCGCGGCCATCGGCCAGATGCACGGCTTCGACGTGACCCGTGCCGACCATCTCCTCGGTCACGCCCTCGGTGATGAAGGCGATGCCGCGACCCTCGAGATCGCGTTGCAGGAATTGGCCGGCGGCGGCGTCAAGCTGGCGCTCCATTAAGGTCGGCATCAGATGGATGATTGTCACATCCATGCCGCGTTGCTTCAGACCCCAGGCGGCTTCGAGCCCGAGCAACCCGCCGCCGATGACGACGGCACGCTTGGCGTGTCTTGTTGC
>JBJKPV010000230.1:0-3119 GCA_046706015.1 Allostellaceae bacterium
ATGGAGCCCATCCCTTGTGTCACCATCCTTGAGCGCGACTTTCTCGATCCGCAAGCCCCCGATGCGATCAAGGCGGTGCTGGGCGGACCCGCCGATCTGGTCTTGAGCGACATGGCGCAGCCCGCGACCGGCCACGCCGCGACCGATCATCTGCGCATCGTCGCGCTGGCCGAGGCGGCTTATGCTTTCGCCCGCGAGATCCTCGCGCCCGGGGGCAGCTTCGCCGCCAAGGTCTTCCAGGGCGGCGCCGAGGGCGAGCTGCTCGCCGCCTTGAAGCGCGATTTCGCCACGGTGCGCCACGCCAAGCCGCCGGCAAGTCGGGCCGAATCGGCCGAAGTTTACGTGGTCGCCCAAGGGTTTCGCGCGCAGGGCAGGTAGAGCGTTTTCCGTCGAAGTGGAAGCCGGTTCGGCGCAGAAAACGCGACAAAACCAATGAATCTAAGGCGTCTCCCGATTCGATCGGATCGGAATATGCTCGCGTCGGGCCGAGGGCTTCCCTTGGCGCCGCTGCGATGTATAGTGCACCGCCAACCTTCACGGGAGGCAGTATGGAAATCCGCCAGGCGCTCACTTTCGACGACGTCTTGCTGGTTCCTGCCGCCTCGATGGTCCTCCCCAACGAGACCGATACGCGCACGCGCCTGACGCGCGAGGTGAGCCTCGGCATTCCGTTGCTCTCGGCCGCGATGGACACGGTGACGGAGAGCGCGCTGGCCATCGCCATGGCCGAGGCGGGCGGGATCGGCGTCATCCACCGCAATCTCGGCATCGCCGAGCAGGCGAACGAGGTCCGGAAGGTCAAGAAATTCGAGGCCGGCATGGTGGTGAACCCGGTCACCATCCATCCCGACGAGACCCTGGCCGACGCGCTGCGGCTGATGGCCGAGCACCACATCTCGGGCATTCCCGTGGTCGAGCGCAGCACGCAGAAGCTCGTCGGCATCGTCACCAACCGCGACGTGCGTTTCGCCAGCAACCCCAAGCAGCCGATTTCCGAGCTGATGACGCGCGAGCAGCTTGTCACGGTGCGCGAGACGGTCGATCGCGAGAGCGCGAAAAAGCTCCTCCATCAGCACCGCATCGAAAAGCTCCTCGTCGTCGACGAGGCCTATCGCTGCGTCGGCCTCGTCACCGTCAAGGACATCGAGAAATCGCAGCGCTTTCCCAATGCGTGCAAGGACGATCACGGCAGGCTGCGCGTCGCCGCCGCGACCGGCACCGGCGAGGACGGGGTGAAGCGCGCCGAGGCCCTCTTCGATGCCGGGGTCGATGTGCTGGTGGTCGACACCGCGCATGGTCATTCCTCGCGCGTGCTCGAGGCGGTGAAGCGCATAAGGCGGCTCTCCAACTATACGCAGCTCATCGCCGGCAATATCGCGACGGCCGACGGTGCCGCGGCGCTGATCGATGCCGGCGCCGACGCGGTCAAGGTCGGGATCGGCCCGGGCTCGATCTGCACCACCCGCATGGTCGCGGGCGTCGGCGTGCCGCAACTGACCGCGCTCCTCGACACGGTCGAGCTTTGCCGCAAGCACGACGTGCCGGTGATCTCCGACGGCGGGATCAAATTCTCCGGCGATCTGGCCAAGGCGATCGCCGCCGGCGCCGATTGCGCCATGCTCGGCTCGCTTTTCGCCGGCACGGATGAAAGCCCGGGCGAGGTGTTCCTCTATCAGGGCCGCACCTATAAATCCTATCGCGGCATGGGCTCGGTCGGCGCGATGGCGCGCGGCTCGGCCGATCGTTATTTCCAGGCCGAGGTGCAGAACGAGCTGAAGCTCGTGCCCGAAGGCGTCGAGGGCCGCGTGCCGCACAAAGGCCCGATCGGCGCCGTGATCCATCAGCTCATCGGCGGGTTGAAGGCGGCGATGGGCTATACCGGCAACCGCACCATCGCCGAGATGCAGAGGAAGTGCGAGTTCCTGCGCATCACCGCGGCCGGCTTGCGCGAGAGCCACGTCCACGACATCGCCATCACCCGCGAAGCGCCGAATTACCGGCAGGATATGTAGCTGACGGCGATCAGCGATCAGTTGTCAGCTTCCATTTCGGTGTGACCTGATTTGACTTGGAACTCTCTTTCGTCGCCCCCGCGCAAGCGGGGGGCGATCGCAAATATTCGCTGCAAGAGCATCCTGCGCCCTTCGACTGCGCGCTTCGCGCGCGCTCAGGGTGAGGAAAATTGGTTGATGGCGTTAGAAACAGCACCTCATCCCGAGCGAAGTCGAGGGACGCACGGCCTATGTCCAGCGACATGCGGCAGCCCTGTGCGCAAGCGGGGGCTCAGCGGCGCGCCTTTCCTGGATTCCCGCTTACGCGGGAATGACGATCTTCCGCGAGCTGGTAGCTGTAAGCTGACCACTGAGAGCCTCTCCTCATGACCCCCGGCGCCAGGGTCGAAGCCGCGATCGGACTTCTGGAGGCGATCGGCGCCGAGCGCGCGCCGGCCGACGATGTCGTCGCCGAGTATTTCCGCCGCCACCGCTTCGCCGGGGTCAAGGACCGCGCCGCGATCTCGAAACATATCTATGGCGTACTGCGCCGGCGCGGCCAGATCGATTGGTGGCTGGAGCACGAAGGGGCCTCGCCCGACGCGCGGCACCGGTTGCTCGCCGAGCTCGCGCTCTTCGAGGAATGGCCGGTTTCGGCGATCGCGCGCGCTTGCGACGGCGACCGTTTCCGCCCGCGCGCGCTCGATGAAGGCGAGCGCCTTCTGGTCGATGCGCTGTCGGGTGCCAAGCCCGAGCATCGCGAGATGCCGCTTCCCTCGCGCGGTAATTTCCCGTCCTGGCTCCTCCCTCATCTCGAGCGCGCGCTCGGCCGCGATCTGATGCGCGAGATGGCGGCGATGCAGGAGGAAGCGCCGCTCGATCTGCGCGTCAACACGCTCAAAGCCACGCGCGTCAAGGCGCTCGCCGCGCTCGAGGAAGAAGGCATCGAGCCGGTCCGGACGCCGCTCTCGCCGCTGGGCTTGCGCATCTTCGGCCGCGTGCCGCTCGGCACGCTCGCGGTCTTCAAGAACGGCGATGTCGAGGTCCAGGACGAAGGCTCGCAAGTTGCGGCGGCGCTGGCCGATGCGCTTCCGGGCATGCGCGTCGTCGATTTCTGCGCCGGCGCCG
>JBJKPV010000231.1:0-5295 GCA_046706015.1 Allostellaceae bacterium
CGTCAAGCTCGCGCCCGGTCAGGCGCTCATGCCCGGCGTCATCAGCCACGCCACCAACATCGTCGAGCATCCCGAGCTTGTCGCCGAGCGGCTGCAGCGCTTTGCCGATATCGTCGGCCGCGAGAACGTGATCGCCGGCACCGATTGCGGCTTCAGCCAAAGCCCGCTCGCCGGCCGCGTCCACCGCACCATCATGTGGGCGAAGCTGAAGGCGCTCTCGGAAGGCGCCGCAATCGCGACCAAGAATCTCTGGGGACGGTGATCGACTATCTGTAGTTCAACGCCTTGGTCGCGAGCGCAGCACCCTCGCCGAGCGCTTTGAGCTTCGCCCAGGCGATCTGCGGATGGGAGCGCCCGCCGAAGCCGCAATCCGAGCTCGCGATCACGTTCTCCTTTCCGACGAGTTGGGCGAAGCGCAGGATGCGCTGTGCCACCAGTTCGGGATGCTCGACGATGTTGGTGGCGTGGCTGATGACGCCGGGCATGAGCGCCTGACCGGGCGCGAGCTTGACGTTGCGCCAAACCTTCCATTCATGCTCGTGGCGCGGATTGGCCGCCTCGAAGCTGTAGGCGCCGACTTTCACCTTGGTCACGATGTCGACGATGTCCTTGATCGGCACGTCGAAGAGTTGCGGCCCGTTCCAGCTGCCCCAGCACATGTGATAGCGCGTGCGGTCGGCCGGCAAGCCTTCGAGCGCGCGGTTCAAGGCGGCGATCCGGAGCTCGGCCCATTGGCGGTATTGCGCGAGGGTCATTGGCGGCACCAGCCGCTCATACATATAAGGGAAGAACGCGTCGTCGACCTGGACGTCGAGCCCGGCATCGATGACCGTCTTGTATTCGACGCGCAGCGCATCGGCGAGGGCGAAGAGATAGGTTTCCTCGTCCTGGTAGTGCTCGATCTTGGCATTGGGGAGCGCGCTCGCTGGCGCCACCACGGGCAGGAAGCCGCGGCTGCCGGGCGTCTTGGCGAGGCCGGCCTTGAGATTGCCGATGTCGCGGTTGAGCTCGGCCTGGCCGCAATTGGTGATCGCGCCGCTGACGACGGGCCGCACCGGTACGGCGGCATTCCGCAGCACGCGCGAATCGTATACGGCGATGATTTCGGGAAAGGCCTCGCGGTCGCGACCGCCCAAGGGCATGGCGCGCGGATCCTTGGCCTCGGCCTCGGTCATCGGGCGCTTGGTGATGCCGGTCAGCCGGTTGTGGATGTAATAGGCCCAGTTGATCGCCTTGCCGTATTCGCCGTCGCTGACGATGTCGACACCGGCCTCGGCCTGGAGGCGCACCACCTCGATGACAGATTCGGTGAGCGCCGCGGCGAAAGCATTCACGTCATAGGCGCGTCCGTCCTGCATCGCTTCGAGGAAAGGCACCATGCGCGGCGGACGCACCAGGCTGCCGACATGGCTGACATAGATCCGATCGCTGGGGCGGGGCATGATCGCGTGCTCCCTCTGGGCGGTTCGTTCAGATGGGAAGCTCGACCGCGCGGCGATGCGCGGCGAGCATAGAGGTGAGGCGCGCGGGATCGCCGCGTGCCATGCCGCATTCGGTGCCGACGCCGTCGACGCGCGCGTGACGCCGCGCGGCCGCGAGCCGCGTCGCGTCGCCCTCCGGGTCGTTGTAATGGATGAGGCCGAGATAGAGCTCGGTCTCGGGCTTAAGCTTCAACTTCTCCAACGGCGCGAAATAAGCGTCGTCGGTGCGCGATTTGACGACCGGGAGATGGAAGAACTGGATCGGCCGCTTGACGCCTGCCGTCACTGCATTGGTCATCTCGACCATGAGGCCGGAATCCTTGGGCAGCACCATGTGCTCGTCCTGCGGGCTGCCATAGCAGAGGTGATAGCCGAGCTCGATCTGAGCCGGCACGGCGTCGCCGATCTTCGTCAGCACGTCGACCGCCTCGGTGCGGAAATCGACCGGGCCCTTGTCGTAATAGCCTTCCCAGGCCAGTACCTCCTGGCACACATCCCATTGAATGGCGAGCCGGTCATTGGGGATGGCTTTCGCCATCTGTTGCACCTCGCCGATGAAATGCTGGGTCAAGGCGGGGAGAAGGCCGGGCCGGTCGGCGGGCACCATGTTGTTGTAGGTCGGCGCGATCGGCGTCGGGATCGAGACCTGGAACTTGACCCCGGACGGGATCACGCCCGCCTTCTGCAGCCGGTCGAACAGGCCCCAGGAGGCGATCGCCATCTCGGCATAGCCGGTCTTGAAGCCGCTCGCCTCCGGCTTCATGCCCTTCTTCAAGCGCAAGCGCGGGATCTCGCGCACCACCTTGCCGTCCCATTGCGTGAACTTGAAGGGCGGCACGTCCTTCGCCAGCTCGATCGCCGGGTTCTCGGCGAGCACGTCCTGCAGGAAGCGGATCCAGCTCTTGCGGATGCCGGTCTCGCCATCGGGCAGGCGCAGCAGATGCGGGCCGATGGCGGCGGGCAAGGTGCGGAACACGGTCTCGGCGTCGGGCAGGGGGATGCTGCCGACGAAATGCACGATCGGATGGTGGCTGCGATCTGCGGGCATGGGCGTCGCTCCTCCGCTTTGTCGATTTTCGCCGCGTTGCTTTCCGCGCGTTACGCCCATTCTAGCGCGCCGTGGGCTTAAGGCTCACCCACAAATCGCGTGGGCAGAGTCGTTCTTGCCGGCTCCTGCCGTGCCCGCCTAGAATTCGTATCGAGCAAGGCCGGGCGCAAAGATGGCGCGGCGTCAAAAACACAGGGCGAGGGAGGACGGATCATGACAGCGACATCGCGAGTTCCGGGCGCGCGCGCAAAGACGGCGGGGCGGCTCGCTGCGGCAGCGATTATGGCAATGACGGCGCTTGGGATCGGGATCGGCACGGCGGGGGCCGAGCCGCTCAAGATCCGGCTCTCCTACATCGTGCCGGTCTCGAATTGGGCGACGATCCTCTTCCAGAACCGAGACCTCGCCAAGCATCTCGGCAAATCCTACACCTTCGAGCCGGTGCATTTTCAATCGACGCCGACGCTCATCCAGGCGCTCGCCGCGGGCCAGCTCGAGATCGCCAATATGGGCTACACCACCTTTCCGCTCGCCGTCGTCAATGCCGGGATGAAGGATCTGCGCATCATCTCCGACGAGCTGCAGGATGGCGTGCCGGGCTATTACACCGACCAATTCATGGTGCGCAAAGACAGTCCGATCAAAACCGTCGAGGATTTGAAAGGCAAGGTGCTGACCAGCAACGGCTATGGCAGCGGCACCGATATTCCGTTGCGCATCATGCTGGCCAAGCACGGCCTCAACGACAAACGCGACGTCACCATCATCGAGGCTCCGATCCCGACCATGCCGGCGATGCTCGCCGAGAAGAAGGTCGACCTCATCGCGCTACCGCTGCCCTTTACGGCGAACCCCAAGGTTCGTGCGAATGATCGCACGCTCTTTACGCAAGCCGATGCGATGGGCATCACCCAACTCGGCATGTGGGTCGCGCGCGAGGGCTTTATCGAGAAGCATCGCGCGGCGCTGAACGACTTCATGGAAGACGCGCTGCGGGAGGAGCGCTGGTATCTCGACCCCGCCAATCACGCCGCCGCGGTGAAGATCGCGGTCGCGGTCAGCAAGATTCCGGCGCCGGTCTGGAACAGCTGGCTCTTCAAGAAGGATGGGCAGAACGGCGACTATTATCGCAACCCGGCGGGCAAGCCCGACATCGCGGCGCTGCAGAAGGCGATCGACCTGCAGGTGAAGTACGGCTATCTGAAGCAGAGCATCGACGTGAAGAAATACGTCGATTTCTCGCTGGTCGACGCCGCATCGAAGCGCCTCAAATAAGCGGGCGCGCTCCTACCGCTTCGAGCCCGGCGCGGGCATAGTCGAACCGCGCCGGCTCGATCTCGCCGCGGAAGATCGCCTCGATCCGCGCTTCGCCGAGCGGGAAGCTGAACTGCTCGTTGCGCATGCGGATGCGGTGACGGAGTTGCTCGACCACGAGCGTGCGCATGAGCGACCAATCCTCGGCGCTGAAGCCCTCCTCGCCGATATCGACGATGCCGCGCAGCATGTGGTCGAACTCGTCATCATAGACGGCGGCGCAGGCCGCGGCGATTTTTTCCTCGATGCCGCCGCGCCCCTTGAGCTTGCGGCCCTCGTCGAAGAGCGAGCAATAGCCGCCTTCGGTGAAGTTGCAGGCGCGCAAGCCGACCTTGCCGTGACGGTCCTGGTGCGAATGGCGCAGGGCGGCAAGCGCGTCCTCCGCCGGCCAGCTCTGCAACCGCTCGGGATGGATCGGCGGCGCGTCCGCCGGGCGGATCGCGTCATAGACATCGGCGAAGGCGCAGTAATGCGCGAACTCGGCTTTGAGCCCTTCGAGCACGTCGAGCACCTCGGCGCGGGGGAAGCCGCGGTCGATCTCGGTCTGTCGGTTCAAGAGATATTTCATCACGCCGACGAAGGCGCCGCCGCGATCGTATTTGTTGGCGCCGGTGCCCCAGAATTCCTTGAAGGATTGTCGCTCGAGCCAGAGCAGATCGGTGGCGGCGGTGCGGATCGGCGCGGTCCAATAGGTCCGCACCACTTCGGCTTCGCCGGCCCAATAGGGTGCGGCTGCCGCGACCAAACGCCGGATCTCGTTGCCCGCGCTCATCCCATCCTCCCGATCATTGCTTTTGTCGGGGGAGCATAATCCGATTTGCCGGCTCGCGCGACCATCCGGGCACGCCGTCGTGCGCGCCTCGTCATAGCCGTAAGGCCAGGAAGATCCAAACGCGCGACCGCGACGCGAGGGCGCCCTATTCAGGCATGGTCTCGCCCGAGCCGCCGAATTCCTTGGGGAAGTCTTTGAGCTTCGGCAGACCGTCGCGCATCGGCACCACCGTCTCGGCGTAATTGACGTGAACGCCGGGCTGAAAGCGGAGCGTTGGCAAAGTGGCGGCGAAGACGTCGATCAAGCCGATGGTCGGATGATCGGCCATGAGATGGCCGCCGCATTTGCGGCAATATTGGCGCCGGCTGAAGGGTGTCTTCTGAAAAGTGGCGAGATACTCGGCGCCCGCCGTCACGCGCACGGCATCGGGCTTCCACAAGGTGAGGGCGTTGACCGGGCCGCCGGACCAGGAGCGGCACGACCGGCAATGGCAATAGCCCATCGCCTCGGGCTCGCCCGAGACGGCGAGTTGGACGGCGCCGCAAAAGCAGGCGCCCTCATGGGATCCACTCATTCTTCGGTTCTCCTCTCGGCTTCTTTTTGATTCGCGGACGCGAGGCGCCACGACGCAGTGGCGCGATATCTATCGCGGTGAGGCGCGAAAGCCGATTCACATAAAA
>JBJKPV010000232.1:0-4451 GCA_046706015.1 Allostellaceae bacterium
CGGACCCCCGGGCTATCATGCGCAGGGGCGGCGTTAAGACGTTTTGTGTCCAGATCCTGGACCCGCGCTTTGCCCGCGGCGAGGTCGACCTGGTCGTCGCCCCGGCCCATGACCGCGCGCCCGGCGCCAACACCTTCGCCACCTTGGGCGCCGTGCATCGCGTCACCAGCGCGAAGCTGACCGAGGCCGCGCAACGCGCGGCAGGGCGCTTTGCAACGCTGCCGCGGCCGCTGATCGCGGTGCTGATCGGCGGTGACAACGCGGTCTATCGCCTGACCGATGCGGGCTTTGAGCGCCTTTGCGATCAACTGGCCGGTTTGGCGCGGCAGGGCTTCGGCCTGGCGATCACGCCGTCGCGCCGCACCGGTCCGGCGCGCGCGGCGCAGCTGCGCGAGGCGCTTGCCGGCCTGCCGGCCTCGATCTGGGACGGAAACGGCGAGAACCCCTATTTCGCCATGCTCGCCGCTGCCGACGCGATCCTCGTCACGGCGGATTCGGTCTCGATGGTGAGCGAGGCAGCGGCGACCGGCAAGCCGGTCTATGTCATCGAGTTGGAAGGCGGCTCGGCGAAGTTCAGCCGCTTTCACGAAGCGATGCGCGCGGCCAACATCACCCGGCCCTTCGCCGGCACGATCGAGCGCTGGAGCTACGCTCCGCCCGATGACACGGCGCGCGCCGCGGCCGAGATCCGTCGCCGCCTGGCCGCGGCAGCCTGAGATGAGCCGCAACGTCCTGTGGTTCGCCGGTGCGTTCCTCGTCCTCTGCGGCGGGCTCGTCCTGCTGCCGCCAATCGACCTCGCGACGAGCGGGCTGTTCTATCGGCCGGGCGCGGGCTTCTTCCTCGCCGATTGGGCGCCGTTCCGCATCGCGCATCAGGATCTGCCGGATGTCGTCACCGGCTTTGTCATCGCGCTCCTCGCGCTGCTGGCGGCGACCGCGATCCGGCGGCGCGCGATCCTCGGCCTCGACGCGCGAGCGGCGCTCTTCTTGTTAGCGGCGCTGGCGATCGGCCCCGGCTTCACCGTCAACACGGTGTTCAAGGATCATTGGGGCCGCGCGCGGCCGGCGCAGATCACCAATTTCGGCGGCGAGAAGAAATTCTCGCGCGCTTTCGTGCCGAGCGATCAATGCGCGCGCAATTGCTCCTTCCCGGCCGGCGATCCGGCGATGGGCTTCTACCTTGTCGCCTTCGCGTTCCTGGCCGAGGCACCGCGCAAGCGCCGCTGGGGGATCGCCGCCGCGGTCACGGTGGGCGCCGCGTTGGGCGTCGTCCGGCTCGCACAGGGCGGACATTTCCTCTCCGACGTCGTCGCCTCGGGCTTCATCGTCGCCGGGCTCACCTGGCTGCTGCACCAAGCGCTGATCGCGCATGATGGGTGGGGCGCCCTCCTCGCCTTGTCGCGCCGACGGCCGCCCGGGTTCCGACGTTTCCTGTGGCTGACGCTCTGCGCTGTCGTCCTCGCCAGCGCCTCCTATGCCTGGATCGATCGCCCGCTCGCCCAGTATTTCCACGGCGCCGATCCGTCGCTCCACGCGACCTTCGCCTTCATCACGAAGTTCGGCGAGGGCGGGGTTTATCTCGTCCCGCTGGGACTCATCATCATCGCGGCGCTGATCGCAAGACGGCGCTTACTCGCTTGGCGCGCGGGCTTCGTCTTCGCGGCGCTCGCGATACCGGGCCTTCTGGTCGACATCTTCAAGCCGGTCTTCGGGCGCGCGCGGCCGCAGTTGCTCTTCGCGCAGCATCTCTTTGGCTTCACCTGGAGCGGGCCGCATGCCGATCGCTGGTCATTTCCGTCCGGCCATTCGGTGACCATCGCCGCGCTGGCCGTCGCGCTCTATGCGATCTACCCGCCGCTCTGGCCGGCCTATGCCGCGCTCGCACTCCTCGTGATGGCGAGCCGCATCATCGTCGACGCGCATTACCTCAGCGACGTGATCGCGGGCGGCTATATCGGGTTGATCGGCGCCTGGGCGCTGGCCGCGGCGTTGCGCCAGCGCGGCGTTCCGCTGTCGCTCACTCGAGCGTTTTCCGCCGAAGTGGAGACCGGTTCGGCGCAGAAAACGCGACAAATCCAATGACTCTCGAGCGTGGTCCGATCCAATCGGATCGGACTACGCTCCCACGACAAGCTCAAGGATAGCCCTTGAAGCCATAGAGCAGCCGCACCTGATAGAGGCGCTCGGCGCCGCGCCCCAGCGGAATGATGATGTGCTCGACCGGGCCCGAGGACTGGAATCGCTTCACGATCGCGTCGACGCTGTCGCGATAGCTCACGAGAAGGAAATTCGCGCCGATATAGCGCTTCGGATCGGCGTTGAGATCGAACTGATCGTGAATGCCGCCCATCGCGTTCCATTTGAGCGCGTCGAGCGGATGCGGCACGACGTAATATTCGAGCGCCGCCATCAATTCGCGGTCGTCGGTCATGAGATAGGTGCCCGGATGCTGGCGCAGCATGCGCGCGACCGTCTCGCCGAGGATGCGCCAGCCGTGCAGCCGGTGGAGCACGTCGTATTTCGCCGGCAGCTCGTAGCCGAAAGCGCGCGCCACCGGCCGCGCCTCGACCAGCGCGACCACGACCGCAAAATGCAGCACGATCGAGCCCCAGACCACGAGGCGCTGTTTCTCGACGAGCAATATCGCGACCACCAGAACCGTCGCCGAGACGTAAGCCGGCGCCGCCCAATTGGGCTCGGCGCGCGCGAGAAAGGCCTCGATCAGGATGAGGCCCAGCGTGGGCAGCGCGAACCAGGCGAGCAGCGCCTCGCGCTCGCCGCGGAAAACGCGCCGGCCGAGCACGGTGAAGATCAGCAGTGCGGCGAAGAACAGCGGGCCGAAGACGCCGAATTGCGAGCCGAGGAAGTCAAAGAACTTGCCGGGATGGATCAGCGCGCCGCCCAACGCCGCATTAGCCTCGGTGTGGTGGTAGGAGACGAAATGGTTGGCATAATTCCAGACGAAATTGGGCGCGTAGATCAGCAGCGCGAGCAGCGCGGCACCCGCCCAGCGCGCGAGATGGCGACGCTCGTCGCGGCGGCTGGCGAGAAAGAGCAGTGCCGAGATCAGCCAATAGACCATGGCGTATTTGGCGAGGAGCCCGACGCCCGAGGCGACGCCCACTGCCCACCACCATTTCCCGCCGCCCGGCTCGCGCGCACGTATGAAGGCATAGAGCGCAACCGACCAGCAAAAGAGCAGCGGCGCATCGGTCGAGATGATGACCGAGGAGGCCCAGACCCCCGGCAAGGTCGCGTAGGCGAGCGACGACCAGAAAGCCACACGCGCCTCATAGAGGCGCTCGGCCACGGCATAGACCATCAGCGCGGTGCCGAACTGCAGCAGCGGCGCCGAGAGCCTCACCGCGAGCTCGTTGTCGTTGCCGACGAGTCGAGTCGTGGCCGCGATGAGCCAAGCGACCAGCGGCGGCTTGGAGTAATAACCCCAGGCCGGCTTCAGCGACCACAACCAGTACTGGGCCTCGTCGGGGTAGAGGTCGGTCGTGCCCGAGGCGATCCAGACCAGCCTGATGACGGTCAGCGCGAAGATGATGAAGACGGCGAGGCGAAAGCTTCGCTCTTGCTCTTGGGTTCGCGTCTTTGCCGTCTGCACACCGATCGCCATGTCCGGCGGACCATAGCGGAGAGCGGCACCGAGAGCCACGCCCGCACCTCTGCGTGGCAACCCGCTGCGACCAACGCGCAGTAGCCAGCGCGGCTTCCGCTTGCTAGATCATGGGAACTCCCATGCTGCGAATCGAGACCTTCAACAACAGCCGGGGCGGCAACGCCTTCTTCAAGGCGCTGACCCATCCCTTGGCGGCGCGCGCGGCGGCCGAGTTGCTCCAGCGACTCGCGAAGAGGAAGGTCGCGCTTTACGACATCGAGGGCCAGGCGGATTCCGTGGCCGAGCTCTATCCGCTGGTGACGCTCGATCTCGTCGGCTGCTATGTACAAGACGTCACGGCGATCGGCCGCAATGTGCTGGGAAAGCCGGCACGCCCGGTGATCGAGCTCAAGGAGTCGGGCGCGAGCGTCGTGCTCGTGCTAGCCTTCGATGCCGAGCGCGCCGTGGCGCATATAAGGCATCTCGTTCCCGCCGGCGCCGAGATCGTCACGCTCGACGCGCTGCGCCTGCCCACTGCGATGGTGCCGACCGGGCGACGCTATCTCGACCCGCTCAACTTCGCGACCAACTTCGTCTTCTTTCGCGAGCAGGGCGGAATCTCGACCCGGCTCGTCACCGCCAATTACTGGTCGGGCTATGGCGCCGGCGCGCTGCGGCTCTGGCTGATGCTCTTCGATGAAGCCGGCGCGGTGATCGCGCAATGGGAAGAGGCCGTGGCGCCGGGCATCGCCAGCATCGTCATCGAGAGCGCGGCGGTGCGGCGCCGCTTCAGCCTGCCCGAATTCACCGGCCAGCTCTTTCTGCACGCGCTCGGCGCGGCGGG
>JBJKPV010000233.1:0-6889 GCA_046706015.1 Allostellaceae bacterium
TCGCTACCCTGGCTGGCGCGCGCACCGAAAGCGAATGTCAAATCCAAAACTCCACTAAAATCCTATCCTTGCTAGTGGTCCTTTGATTCCAACATTCGCAAAAATGCCTGGCGCAGGCGGGATTCGAATGTTGGAATCGGACCACTAGGATGCTTTTCCTCTTCAAATCAAAACGCGATGATGATGCGGCCACGCGTGCCGCCGGCCTCGAGACGACGGTGAGCGTCGGCGGCCTGCTCGGGCTTATAGGTGGCGGCGACGCGCAGCGTGATCTTGCCCTCGTCGACGAGCTGGCGCAGCCGGTCGAGCTTGGCGTGCTCGAAGGCGTAGTCGCGCACGAAGGTGGTCGAGAAGCGGATGTCGCGCGTCGGCACGCCGGGAAAGCCACGCACCGAGGTAAAGGCGCCGCCATCGCGCACCGCCGGGATGACGCGCTCTTTCAGCACTGCGCCATCGGCGAGGCCGTCGACGCCTTGCGGAAAATGCTGGCGGATGCGCGCGGCGACATCGTCACCGCGGCGCACGACGATATCGGCGCCCAATGATTTGACCAGCGCCTCGTCCTTCTCGGATGCGTCGGCGATCACGGTCAGGCCTTCGGTCTTGGCGAGCTGCATGACATAGCCGCCATAAGCGCCGGCCGCACCGGTCACGGCGATGATCTGGCCCGGCTTGAGCCCGAGGAGATCGAGCGAGCGCCGCGCGGTCAGCCCGTTCATCGGCAGGCTAGCGGCCTCGGCGTGCGATCTGCCCTTGGGGGCCAGCACGACCGAGCGCGCATCGAGCGCGATCTGCTCACGATAGGCGCCGTGGCTGCCTTTCGGCAGGACGATCGCCAGCACCGCATCGCCGACCTTGAGCCCGGTGACGCCGGCGCCGACCTCGTCGACGATGCCGCCCGCCTCCATGCCCGGCACGTAAGGCGGCGGATCGGCCTTTTGCTGCTCGGCGCGCGAGCCGTTGCGGGTGCTGATATCGGTCGGGTTGACGGTCGCCGCGTGGTTGCGGATGCGCACCTGTCCCGCGCCGGCATGGATCTCCGGAAGATCGATGATTTGAAGCACCTCGGGTCCGCCCCAGGTGAAAAGCCCCACTGCACGCATCGCAGGCCTCCTCTCGCTTGATCGTCGTTGGGCCCGAGGATAGCGCAAAACCGGCTTTCATTCCCGCCCGAGGGTCAGGGCGCCAGCGACACCGTCGCCGGTTGGGCGCAAAGAAAAGCCCCGCCAGTGTGGCGGATTTGACGTTCCTATCAGTTCGCCGCGAGTCCGTTTAGGAACGTCAAATCCGAAAGCCACACTGGGATTCAATAACTTGGCTAGTGTCCTTTCGATTCCGACGTTCGTTGAGAGCGTGCTGCGAAGTGATACGAACGTCGGAATCGGGACACTAGCGCGTCGCTGGCGGGGCCGGCCTTCTCGGCTGTGACGCGCGAGAGGCCTTCGATGCGCGGCGATCTATTTGCTGCTTAGGTGGACGGGCACGAAGCGCGTCGTGAAGATCTGCGCGTTCTTGGGCTCCTTCGGCAAGACGCCGCGCGCGACGAAAGATTGCTTCAGCACCGCGACCGCTTTCGGATTGAAACGGCCGTCGGAGATAAAGCCGCCGACCTCGTGGTCGTAAGCTTCGCCAGCCACCTTCGGGCTGAGCTTCAGCACTTCTTCGGCAACCTTGTTGGTCACGTCCCTGTGCGTCTTGATGAATTGGAGCGTCGAGAAGAACCCTTTGAGGAAGCGCGTCACGAGCGCCGGGTCGTGCGCGATAAGCGCGTCGCGGGCATAGACCACATGCGTGATGAATTCCGGTGCGTAGTCGGTCATCGGAACGAGAACGCTGCCCAAATGCTTTTGCTCGAGCATCAGGCCGGCTTCGTACGCACCCATGACGCCGTCGACCTCGCCCGCGCGCATCGCCGCAATGCCCGGCCCGACGCCGCCGAGCGCCACCGTCTTGATCCCGTCCTTGCCCCAGCCTTCGGTGAGCGACATGCGTTGGACGAGCCATTGCGTGAGCGATCCGACCGTGCTGATCGCCAGGCTCTTGCCCTTCAGGTCCTTGACCGTCTTGATCGGCGAGTTCGCTTTCACGAGGACCGCGAGGTTTCGCGGCGCGCCGAAATAGGCGGCGACGGCCTTCGCGGGAACGCCTTTGGCCGCAAACGCCATGCCCGGACCGCTGCCCAAGCCAAAGCCGATGCTGCCCGAGGTCAGCCCCTGCTGCAGCTTCGCATCGCCTTGGAAAACGACGATGTTCAGGTCGATCCCGTAGCGCTTGAAGATGCCCTCGCGTTGCCCGATGTCGAGCGGGAGGAACGTCCAGGCCGCGCCGACGGCCTTGCCGGCAGAGACTTTCTGTAAGGCGGCCGCATGCGCGCCTGTGCCCAGCGCGAGTCCCAGGGCCAATACCAAAGAAAAACCGATCCGTTTCATAACTAAACTCCCTGTAATGTTTGCGCCGCGATAGCTCTAGTGTGGCGGATTTGACGTTCCTATCTGTTTGCGGCGAGTCCGTTTAGGAACGTCAAATCCCAAAGCCACACTAGAATCAATAAATTGGCTAGCGTCCATTCGATTCCGACGTTCGTACAGAGTGTGCTGCGAAGTGAGACGAACGTCGGAATCGGGACACTAGCGGCGTCCAACCGTTCTTGCTGTCGTTCGCGCATCCGCGAGAGGCCAACCTTCCACCTTTGGCCATATCGGGCAATAGACCTTCATGATTTTTTCCGTGCGACGAAAATGCCCCGCTGCATTGTGCGCGGCAAAGAGGCGTCTGGCTTCAGTGAGATTCTTTGCTCGCGCTAGGCGCGGACGGCGCGCGGCCGCCAGCCATGCGCGAAATTGATCGCGATGGCGAGCGCCGAATAGGCGAGAATGCAGATCAGCACCGGCGCGGAATAATGCAGCCGCCCGTCGAATTGCTCGAGCGCGAAGATGAAGACGGGCCCGAGCGCGCGGATGATCTGCGCCGTCGCCGGCGCGCTGCGCGCGATCCCCACTTGCAGCACGAAAAGCGGGATCACCACCAGCACCGTCACCGCGATGCCGAGAAAGGCGAGGTTGGCGGGCCCGCCGATGCCGCTCGGGCTCTTGCCGAAGAGCTCGACGCCAGCCGCAATAAGAATAAGGAGGACATAGCGCGACGCGATCACGCCGGTCGAGGTGACGCCGCGATCGTTGAGACGCTTGGCGAAGAGCAGGCTCAAGGTGATCGAGAAGCCGCTGACCAGCATCAGCGCCAAGGCCGGGACGAGCATTGCGGGAGCGCCGCCGCGATCGCCCGAGCTTCCCGTCAGCACCACGAACCACAGCGCGGCGATGGTCAGGAGGATGCCGGCGCAGCCGGCGAGCTCCGCCGCATCGAAGCGGCGCCGCCCGACCAGCCCGGTCCCGGCGAAGCCCAAGGCGACGACCGTCAGCGGCGCCATGCCGCTATGGATCGTGTTGACGATGGCGGGCTCGAGATGGGTGAGGCCGAAGAAATAGCAGCTCCAGGAAATCGCGGTCGCGAGATTCATGGCCGCCACCCAACCGAGATTGGCGCGCAAGATCGCCCAATCCCCGCGGCAGCGGGTTGCCGCGAGCGCGCCGAAGAGGGCGGTCGAGATGAGGAAGGACAAGAGGATGATGGCGAAGAAATCGACGCCTTGGAACAAATCGCCGAAATAGACGTCGCGCAGCGCCTGCGACAGGCAAAAGACCACGACGAGGAAAGGGCCGACGAGACCGGACATCGCGAAGCGCCTCAAGGCGGTGCAAGAAAAACGCGACCGCCACCGGCCGCGCCGTGGTCATCTCATGCCCGAGGCGCTGCGTTCTCGTCCATCCGTTTCTTGCGGCGGTATCGGGGCGCGGGCCCCGCCCGTCAGACGAAGGGGTCGTAAGCCCATTGCAGCAGCGCCTGGCGCTGCCGTGGACGGCAGAAGACGTTGGCGGGCTCGCAATTCTTGCGGACCTGCGCCTGATGGCGGGCGAAGGCGCGCCAGCGCTTCATTTGGATGGCGTCGATCTCGGGCAGGCGCCGGCCGAGCCAATAGCGGCAATACCACTGGAACCAGCCGCGCGGATCGGGCTCGAGGATCCAGCCTTTCTCGCGCCACACGCTGAGCGGCAGCCGGCTCTTGACGCCGAAGCAATTGAGCCCGGGATCGGGCTGATCGGCGATCTTGGCGTGCGCGAACCATTGGCGCGGCAGCTCGCCGCGGCAATCGTTGCAGTATTTGCCCTCGAAAACGCCGAGCGAGAGCATCTCTTGCGGCGAATAGAAAGGCGTGAAGCCCGGGGCGAAGTCTTGCCCGGGCGGCGCCTCGATCTTGTAGCGATAGCCGCGTTGCATCCGGTCATCGACGCGGACCCAATCGCCGAGGCGCGGCGTGCCGACTGTCTTCATTGCCTGAGCATAGCAGGTGCGCTTGGCCGAGGCTGGTGCGCGCGAGCCGATGGCTCGCGGCGACGTCTAAAATTCCTGGACCACCTCGCCGAGAGCGACAATAGCGACCAACGCAAAGAGAAGCATTACGAGCAGGTCCACCGGTGGGGCGCGCATGAGCGTTCCTTTCGATGGATGAGGCGGTGAGGATGGTGGCAAAAAAAAGCACGGCGATGGCGAGATTGCGGCGCTTTCGCGATGATGCGGCGGGTCTTGCCGTTTTTTCTTCGTTCTCATCGGGAACAAAGCGTGAGATCGTCGTGAAGGTTGATCATTAAGCATTAACCGCGCGCGCAGAAGAAGGGGCGCGGATGCGCGCCGCGCCCCCTCACGCCCGCGCGATCGTCCTTTGCCTATTTCGCGAAGCTGTTGTCGATGATCGCGGCGTAGTCCTTGAGCCGATCCGACGGCTTCAGGAATCCCGCGGCGATCGAAAGGCGGTCGCTGTTCTCGAGCTCTTGCGGCGTGGTGACAGGCGGCACCGGCATCATCGTGACGAGCGCTTCGTAGGAGGCCTCGAGCACCTTCTCGTCGTATTTGCCGAAATGGCGCTTCATCACCGCGATGGTCTCTTTCTTGTTCGCATGGAGGAAGCGCGACGCCTCGGTGATGCCGTGCACGAGCTTGACGCAGACCGAATGATGCGCGGGGCAGAAATCGGCGCGCGCCAAGAGCAGCGCCGAAGCCACGGGCGAATAGTCCTTGGGCTCGCCCTTCTGCGGATCGGTGATGATCACGCCCGTGCCGTCGAGCACCGCGACCTGGGTGAAGGGCGGGCCGCTGACGAAGCCGTCGATCGATTTATGCGCGAAGGCGGCCATGAAGACGGGCGGCTGCATCGTCGTGGTCCGGATGGATTCGCGGGGCAGCCCGGCTTCCATCGCGACCACTTTCAGCACGACATCGGGAATGGCGCCGGCGCCGCCGGTGGCGATGGTCAGGCCCTTCAAGACTTTGCCGCGCTCGGCGAGCGAGGCGGCGGGATCGAAGTGCCGCGCTTCGGCGATCTCCTTGCGCAGCACGATATATTCGTCGTTCGAATCGATCGTGGTGGCGAGCGCGACGAGCTTCTGGCCGCGCGCATTGGCCCGCGTCACCGTCGGCCCCGAGGCGAAGCCGAAATCGACCGAGCCCGCGATCACCGCATTGGTCGCGCCGATGCCCTGGATGTGGCGCACCTCGACCGAGAGTCCCTCTTTCTTCCACAAGCCCTCATCCTCGGCGATGAAGGTGTCGATGAAGGCGAGGTTGATCGCCGGAATGACGAGGGTCGTTTCCTCCATCTTGTCGGCGCGCGCGACGGAGGGTGCTGCGAGCGCGGCCAGCGCGGCGACGCCCAATGGCAAGAGCTGAAAAGACATGCGGAAACGCGGCAGTCTCATGGTGTTTTCTCCCTGTTACGTGGTGCCGGTTCTATTGGCTCTTGGGGCGAGGCGGGCACCGCCACATCGACGTCCCGCAATCTTGCGCTCTTACGCCGCCGATGGCTACCCGCTTGTTATCGCGCTCAGGCGCCGCGGCGCAGCGCCTCGAAGAGATGCAGCATCGCGGCTGCGCCGATGAGCGGCGCGACGAGATTGACCCCGGGGATCGAGAGCAGGAAGGAGATCGCGGCGCCGGCGAGGATGAGGCGCAGGCGATCGGCATGCCACAGCGCGCGTGCGTCGCGCGGCGTGAGCCGGCGCGGCGCCACGGCCTCGAAATATTCGCGGCCGACGAGATAGCCATTGAGCGCATAGAAGAGCACGAGGCTGATGCCGGGCAAGAAAATGTAGATCGGCAGCGCCGCGAGGTTGAGGACGAGGCCGAAAAGCGCCAGGCGCAGCCCGCTGCGGATCGCCTCGCCGATGCCCGCCTCGCGCGGCGGCGGCAGGCCGGGATAATGCGCGCGCTCGAAGGCGGTGATGACGCGGTCGAGAAAAAGGCTCAGGACCAGCAGCGAGGTCGCAGGAAAGAGCAGCCAGGCGAGCACGAGCGCAGCGAGCCCGCCCAGCAGCTCGATCGGCCAGTCGAGCCAGGGAAAGCGCGCGACATGGATCAGGCCCAGAAGCAGCCAGGCGCCGATCCAGAGCGCGACCAGAAGGACGAGCGCGCCGAGAAGGCTCCAGAGCAGCGCGCGCCGCCCCGCCGGGGTCAGCGCGTCCTGGAGGGCCAGAGCAAAGGCTTCACCCATCGCGATCCATCGCCTCGCTCGCTCTGCGCCCAATTGCCGCGCGCCGCGCAATCCCGGCCCCGCAACCGGCGGTTTCACCCGGCAAATTGAGACAAATCATCGCATTTTTACCTGTGCTTAAAGGCGCCGCCAATGCCCGCGGTAGGGCGCGGCCAAGGATTGCTTAACCTCGCTTAGCGGAGAATAGGGGGCTTAACGGAGCGACATGGGCGCCGCCGTCCGAGCGGCAATCCTGCGTGTCCCGCGGCCCGGCGCCGCGGGCCGCCGGGAAGGCGCGCAGGGTGGGCC
>JBJKPV010000234.1:0-9305 GCA_046706015.1 Allostellaceae bacterium
AAACACGTAGGCGCCGTCGCTGCCGGCATAGCCATGGGAGACGTCGCGGATCTCGATCATCACGCGCCCTGCACGTGCTGCCAGGGCGCGAGGCGCTTCTCGAGCCAGCGCAGGAAGGCGTTGAGGATCATGCCGGCGCTGGCGAGGATCGTAACGCCGACGAAGACCTGCGCCGTGTCGTAGAGCCCGCCCGCCTGAAAGATGAGATAGCCGAGTCCCTTGGTCGCCGCATAGATCTCGGCGACGACCACCATCACAAGCGTGCGCCCGACGCCGAGCCGCATGCCGGCGATGATGTAGGGGAGCGCCGAAGGCAGCACGATCTTCAACATCACTTGGCGCTCATTGGCCATGAAGGAGCGCGCGGTCTCGACCAGCCGCCGGTCGACCTGCAGGACCCCGGCCTCGGTGTTGACCACCATGATGATGACGGAGCCCAAGAAGACGAGCGCCACTTTCGAGGCGATGCCGATGCCGAGCCAGATGATGAGGAGCGGCAGGAACGCCACTTGCGGCGAGGCGTTGAGCGCGGTGGTGAAGGGCTCGATCGCGGCGCGGATCAACCGCGAGCGCCCCATCGCCAAGCCCAGCGGCACGCCGACGGCGACCGAGAGGCCGAAGCCCAGCGCCGCGATATTGGCGCTCGCCAGAACGTGCGGCCAGAGGCTGTGATCGGCGATCATCGCCGCGAGCTTTGCGATGATGAGCGACGGGCTCGAGGCGAAGAGCGGATCGAGCCAGCCGAGTCGTGACCCCGCCTCCCAGGCCCCAAGGAACAGGGCGATCGCGCCGTAGCGCAGCAAATTCTCAGGGCCCGTGTGGCGCATCCAGCGGCGAAGGCGGCGTGGTGTCGGAGCGCGTGCCGGCGCCGCGATCGAGGCTGAAGGCGCGCCCCGTCCGCTCACGACGCCGCTGCCCGACTTGCGATGAAGCGCGTCAGAAGCGCCTCGAAATCTCGCGGCTGCTCCCACTGCACCCAATGTCCGGCATCGGGCACGATGTCGCAGTAAGTGTCGGGCTGGATGCCGCGCAGCACTCCGAATTTCTGCTCGATATAGGGCACGCAGGTGCTGTCGTTTTCGCCCCAGATCGCGCCGAGGCGCGCGGTCGCGCGCGGCAAGGTCTCGATCAGCGTGTCGGTGAAGGCGATCGGCCGGCTGTCGAGGCGTGCGCGGCGGGTGTTGTCGTTTTGCAAGTGAACCGCGAGCGCGTCGATGCGGCTTGGGTTTCCGAACATCAGCTTCGCCAGATTGCCGCGCTGTATTTCCACGATCGTCTCGGCGCTCATGCCGGGCTCGACGCGTTGCAGATTGGCGCGCTGCGGCCGCGGCAGGCCGAGGCCGGCGGCGCCGATCAGCAGCAGGTACGAAACGCGCCGCCCCATGAGAGCGGCGACATGGCCGCCCATCACCGCGCCGAAAGAAAATCCCGCCACGGCGAAGGAGGCGGGCGCGGGAACGATCTGGTCGAGGCCTGCGGCGAGGATGGCGGCCAAGGATTGGGCCGTGACCGGCTGGGGTGGCGGCGCGGAATCGCCCAAACCCGGCATGTCCGGTACGATCACGGTGTAGCGTTCTCCGAGTGAGAGAACATTGCGCAGCCAATGCGTCCAGGAACCATACCCGCCATGGAGCAAGACCAGCGGCCGACCGGCGCCCCAAACGCGCCAGATCATGCTGCCATCGCCACAAGGCGTTGCGATCTGTCGCGCTTCGCTATCGATTTGCGCGACGATGGCGGCCGGCCTCGCCTCGCCGCCCGGGCGCGATTCCTCTTCGGACCGCATGCTGCGGATCGATCCTCCCTTATCGCCCCTTCGATCGCGGACGATCGTGGCTCGCGCTATATGAGCCTTCGCGCTTTACCACTGTCAACCATAGGAGCGCCAAAGGATACGCGACCCGCCTTGCCACCGAAGCGGGTGATTTCTAAGGTTTCGCGCAGATCACGACACTCGGCACGCCCCGTGCCGGACAAATCCCAGCGGACAGCGCGCATGAAGATCGCCAACAGCTTCGAGGTTCCCTTGCCGCCGCAAGAGCCGTGGCGCGTGTTGCTCGATATCGAGCGGGTGGCCCGCTGCGAGCCCGGCGTCGAGCTGACCGAGAAACGCGACGCCGAGACTTATCGCGGCAAGATCGGCGTCAGGCTCGGGCCGGTGGCGCTTTCCTTCGCCGGCACGGCGCGCTTCGTCGAGATCGACGAGGCATCGCGGCGCGTGCGGATCAAGGCGAGCGGAACCGAGGGCAAAGGCCGCGGCGGCGCCGAGGCGTTGGCCGCGTTTCGCCTGAGCGAGGCCACGCCCGGCGTCACGCGCGTCGATATCGATACCGAACTCTCGCTCAACGGCGCGGTCGCTCAATATGGCCGCGGCACGGCGATGATCGCGAGTGTCGCGCAACAGCTGGTCGACCAATTCGCGGCGCGGATCAAGCTCGAGATCGAAGGCAGCGAGGCCGAGCGCGGCGAAGCCGCGGCCGAGGCACGCCGCGAGATTTCCGTTTTGGGCCTCGTCTTCGGCGCGGTCTGGCGTGCGATCCGGCGGCTCTTCGCGCCGCGCTCGCACAGCACCGCACGATAGACGCGCGTGGCGTCGTTTAGATCCGGGTCGAAAGCCAGATCGCCAGGCGCGAGCCCGCCTTGATCGCGGCGCTCATCAAGGGCGGTGCCTCATCGCCACCTCGGGCCAAGGCCGTGTCGCGGTGCTCGATCTCGTTGTCGCGGAATTCCTTGAGCGCCGCCTTGAGTTTAGGTTCGTCCTCGCCCAAGGCCTCGATCTGGCGCGCGTAATGCGTATCGATCACCTCCTCGACCGCGACGGTGCAGGCCATCGCCGCGCGCTCGCCCAGCATTGCGGTGACGGCGCCGAGCGCGAAGGCGGCAGCGTGCCACAGAGGCGACAGCGCGGTCGGACGCACGCGGCGCTCGAGGACGAGTTTCTCGAAGGCTTCCAAGTGGCGCTGTTCCTGCGCGGCCATGCGGCTGATCTCCGCTGCCGCGCGCGAGCGCTTCAGCACGGCGAGCTGGCCCTCATAGATCCGCTTGGCACCATATTCGCCGGCATGGTCGACGCGGATCATGCGCGCGACCTCTTTCGCCGGCGACGGGTCGCCGGGTAGGCGCCGCCGCCGCGTCATCGCCAGCCTCGCTTAGGCCGTCGCCGCAGGGCATAGAGCGCGAATAGCGCAAGCGCTGCCGAGGCGACGAAGTCCAATCCCGCCAGCGTGATGCCGTGGAAGGACCATTGCGGCACGTCGCATTGCACCGGCTGTCGCCCTTCGAGGGCGCGTTGCAGCGCTTCGATCGATGCGGCGGGCGCACCACCACCGGTGCAGGCGGTTGGGCCGGCGAACCAATGCCGCTCGACGCCGGCGTGATAAAAGGCCAGCACCGCGCCGGCGGCGAAGATCACGGCAGCGAGGCCGAGCGCGACCCGATGCAAGCGCGCCGAGCGGCTCGGCAAGGTCAGGCCGAGCATCACGATCACGGCGTAATAGGGCCAGCGCTCGTAAAGGCAGAGCTCGCAAGGTTGGAGCCCGCCAACATATTGGGTGAGGAGCGCGATGCCGATGACGGCGATGCTCGCCAGGAGGATCAGGGTCGCGGAGGTCCGGCTCGACAGCATGGCGGTGGTGCTCAATCCTCGGGCGACAGGCGATGCTTCCAATGGCGGCGAACATACCAGATCGCGCCGATCAGGAAGATAACGACGATCACCGCGTCGAAGCGGTGGAAAAAGTCGCGCAAGGCCGGGTCGCTGTCCCAGCGCTCGCCGAGCCGGATGCCGATATAGGCGAGTGCGAAGCACCAGGGCCAAGAGCCGAGAAAGGTATAGAGCTGGAATTTGAGCTGCGGCATGCGTGCGATCCCGGCCGGCAGCGCGATGAAGGTGCGTACTACGGGCAGAAGCCGGCAAACGAATACGGTGAGGCTGCCGAAGCGGGTGAAGAACCGGTCGACCAACGCCAAATCGTGCCGGCTGATGAGGACATAGCGGCCCCATTTCTCGACCAGCGGCCTGCCGCCGTAATAGCCCACGGCATAGGCGATGCTCGATCCGAGATTGCAACCGATCGCACCCGCGGTCGCGACGAGAAAGAGATCGAACCGGCCGGTGAAGACGAGATAGCCCGAGAACGGCATGATGATTTCCGACGGCAGCGGAATGCAGGCGGATTCGATCGCCATCAGCAGGACAATGCCGGCATAGCCGAGCGAGGAAATGGTCGCGACGATGAGGCTGGCGAGGGCCGCGATCAGCTTGGCGAGCAAGACGGCTCAAGCTCCGCCGCGGAACGCGCCGCGCCGCGCCGATCTCCCGGCGGCAAATCTCGTCGTTCCGTCATGGCGGCGCGGCATCATCGGCGGGCGCGATCTAAGCCGACACATCGCCGCCGCGCAAGGGCGCGGCCGGCTTGCGGCCGAACAGCGCGAGGGTGCGCATGGTCATGACGACTTCGCCGCGCTGGTTCGACAATTCGCAGGCATGCCGTACCAGGCCGCGGTCTGGCTTGCTGCGCGATGGGGTTGCGTCGATGACGGTGATCTTGGCGCTCAAGCGATCGCCGGGGCGGACCGGCTTCAGCCAGCGGATTTCGTCGACGCCCGGTGAGGCGAGTGCGCTCGATTCCTCGAGGAGGCCGTCGACCAGGAGCCGCATGAAGATGACGCAGGAATGCCAGCCGCTCGCCACCAGCCCGCCGAAAGTCGAGTGCTGCGCGGCCTCGGGGTCGATATGGAAGCTCTGCGGATCGTAGTCGCGGGCAAAGGCGATGATATCGGCTTCGCTCAAGCCGCGGCTGCCGAGCGCGATCGTGTCGCCCGGACGGAAATCCTCGAAATAGCGGTAGGTCATGGCGCTGCTTTAGACGGGCGGCGCGGGCCCCGCAAGCGGCCGAACGGCGCTCCTTTTGGCGTTGTGCGCATGGTGGTTATCGCCTAGAACACACGCCGAGTGCCCCTCTGGCGGAACTGGTAGACGCACGGGACTCAAAATCCCGCGATCGCAAGATCATGTCGGTTCGATTCCGACGGGGGGCACCAGCCGCTCTCCTATCATTTCCCGCATCATTTCCCGCTGTTTGTCGCCGCCGATGACGATGGACCGGCTTGCCGGTTCAGTGTAGAGAGCATCAGGCCCGTCGCGTCGGCTTGGCACGCGGATGGCGCGGTATAGAAGAGACGGAACGGAGGACGAGGGAGGATGACGATGAAATCACGCTTTCTTTCCGGGGCGGTTATCGGCGCGGGGCTGCTCGCCCTCTCGATGGTGTCGGCGCATGCCGCGGATTCAGTGGCGCAGTTCTACAAGGGCCGCGAGATCAAGCTCTATATCGGATCGACCGCGGGCGGCGGTTACGACGGCTATGGCAGGCTGATCGCGCGCCACATCGGCAAATACATCCCCGGCAATCCGACGATCGTGCCGGTGAACATGCCGGGCGCAGGCAGCAACCGCCTGGCCGCTTATCTCTATTCGGTCGCGCCCAAGGACGGCAGTGAATTCGGCATCATCTTCCCGGGCGCCGTGCTCGACCCGCTGATCGGAACGAAGAAGGTCAAGGACGATCCGAGCAAGTTCAATTACATCGGCAGCGCCAATAGCGAGGACTTCTTGTGCTTCGTCCGCTCCGACGCGCCGGTGAAGAGTTTCGAGGACGTGATGAAGACGGAAGTCACCATGGGCGCGAGCGCGGCCGGCGGCTCGACCGTCGATATGGCCGCGCTCAACAACAATCTCCTCGGCACCAAGTTCCGTGTCGTTGCCGGCTATCCCGGCTCGCGTCAGGTCACTTTGGCGATTGAGCAAGGCGAGGTTCAGGGCGCTTGCGGCCTCGGCTGGTCGAGCATCCAGACGCAGCATCCGGAATGGGTAACCGAGCACAAGATCAGAATTCTCGTCCAAGACAGCAATCGCGGGCTGCCGGAGCTCAAGGCGATGGGCGTGCCGCTCAGCTACAGCTTTGCCAAGACCGACGAGCAGCGGAAGATCATGGAGCTGGCCTATAGCCAGGAGATTTTCGGCCGCCCCTTCGTGGCGCCGCCGGGCGTGCCGAAGGATCGGGTCGAGGCGCTGCGCAAGGCCTTCATGGAGACGCTCGCGGACAAGGAGACCTTGGGTGATGCCAAGAAGATGCGCCTCGATATCGACGCGATCTCGGGCGAGGACGTCCAGGCGCTCGTCGCCAAGGTCTATTCCTTCCCGCCGGACCTCGTTGCCAAGACCAAGCAAGCGCTGATCTACAAAGCGCCCTGAGTGCGATCTGCGATCGGCCGGGTCGGCTGCGGCGTCGCGGCCGCCCCGGCCTTCTCGCTTAAAAGGGCTCGAAGCCGCGCAAGCGCGGGATCACTTCGCTGCCGAAGAGCCGGATCGAGCGCATCAGGCACTCTTCCGGCAAATCGCCGAAATTGAATTCGCCGAAGAAGGTGTTGAAGACGCCCTCGCGCGCCCAGCCCTCGAGCTTCTTCGCGACTGTCTCGGGCGAGCCGATCAGAATGCGGTCATGCGCCAGGAGCCATTGCGGGTCGAGGATGTTACGCATCGTCTCGGCCGCGCCGGGCTCGCCGCGCTGATCGAAGAAGGACGCATGCTCCAATTGCAGCGCCTTCAGCTGTTCCGCGCTTTCGGCGGCCGGAAAGAAGCCACGATAGGCGCGCCCCGCCTCGGCAAGCCCGTTGGCGAGCGCTTTCTCATCGGTTTCGTCGACATAGACGACCGTGCAATAGGCGATGTTGGGCTTGCGCGCCCAGCCCGCTTCGCGCCACTGCTCGAGAAAGCGGCGATAGCGCGGTGCCGCGTCGGCGCGCGGATAGACGAGGAAATAGCCCGCATTGATCCCCTCGCGGGCGCAGAATTCGAGCGTCGCCGGATCGCGCGTCTCGATCCAGAGCGGCGGGTGCGGGCGCTGGAACGGATTGACGGCGAGCTTCACGTCGGTAAAGCGGTGGAACTTGCCCTCGAAGCTGAAGCGCGGCGCGTCGGTATAGGCGGCGCGCATGAACGAGACGAATTCGAGCGTGACGTCGCGCCGGCTGGCGAAGTCGACGCCGAAGGGCTGGAAGTAGCGCAGCGAGATGCCCGGCACCAAGCCCACCTCGAGCCTGCCCTCGAGCATCTGGTCGGCGAGCGCGATCTCCTCGGCGAGACGCAGCGGATGATGAAGCGGCACGATGTGGCCCATCCCGCCCAGTCGGATGCGCTTGGTTCGCGCGCCGGCGCCGACCGTGTAAAGGCTCGGTGCCGACATCCAGCTCTCGTCCGGGCGGAAATGATGCTCGACGCAGAAGCCGTAATCGAAGCCGAGCTCGTCGCATAATTGCAGCTCGCGCCACAATTGCTGATAACGCGCGGCCGGCGTGAGGCCGCGTTTACCCCAGACATGAGCAAAATGCGCGAATTTCATCGATCACCTCGATCGGAGGTCAAAGGGTGCACCATCGGCGCGCACGGGATGAGGGTGAACGGCCGCGTCATGGCGCGCCTGCCGCGACCCCGGTTGGCGGCTCGAATTGTGATCCACGACGCAAATTCCTCCCCAGCCAGGTTTTTAGCAGGAAGCCCCTAAAATGCCTAGGGTTATGCCAGCAGGCCGCGCGCCTTGCGCCACGGCGATGACCGGTATTCGCGGCGGCGAGTGACGCCGGGATTGACGCTTTTCCCTCGCGGGCGCACCATTTCAGCCATGATCTCCCGCGACGCGCGCGTGAACCTTCTCATCGGCACGGGCCATTTCCTCTCGCATTTCTATCAGCTCTGCCTGCCGCCATTGTTCCTCGCCTGGCAGGGTCAGTTCGGCGTGAGCTTTGCCGAGCTCGGCCTCGCCCCGGTCGTGATGTCGGTGATGGCGGCGCTGATGCAGACGCCTTACGGCTTCCTCGTCGACCGTTTCGGCGCGCGGCGCTTTCTCATCGGCAACACGCTGGTCATGTCGCTGGCGATCGCGCTGATGGCCTTCGCGACCTCCTTCTGGCAGATCGTCGTGCTGGCCATGGTCTCGGGCGCGGCGAACGCGGTCTATCATCCCGCCGATTACTCGATCCTCGCCGGCTCGATCCGCAAGGAGCGGATGGGCAAGGCCTTCGCGATCCACACCTTCACCGGCAATGCCGGTTTCGCCTTGGCGCCGCCGGTCGTCGCCGTGCTGCTGCTCGCGATCGGCTGGCGCGAGACGCTGCTCGTGCTCGGGCTGATGGGCCTGCCGGTGGCCGCGGCCATTCTGTGGCAAAGCAGCATCCTCTCGGATCAGACCCGCGTCGAGAAGAAGGGCGGCGGCATGACCGTGCGCAATCTCCTGCTCGAGCGCACGCTCATCCTGTTTTTCTTCTTCTATCTCTTGGGCTCGATGGCGGGCAGCGGCATCCAGGCCTGGCTCATCACCATTCTGCATGAGCAGAAGGGCATCGCCCTGGCGCTCGCCTCGACCGCGCTCACCTCCTACATGATCGGCACCAGCGCCGGCGTGCTGCTCGGCGGTTGGGCGGTCGACCGGTGGATGCGCTTTATCGCCTTCTTCGTCGCCGGGCTGATCGTCTTCTCCGCCGCGCTCATTCTACTCGTGGGCGTTTTGCCGGTCGGCGGCATCGCCGCGATCGCGATTATGTTTTTTGCCGGCGTCGCGTTGGGCGGGAGCCGCACGCCGCGCGACATCATGCTGAAGGATGCGGCGCCCGCGGGCGAGATCGGCAAGGTCTTCGGCTTCGTCAGCTCCGGCCTGCCGCTCGGCGGTGCGCTGACGCCGGTGCCGTTCGGCTATCTCATCGATCACGGGCACGCCGAATGGGTGCTGGTCCTCGCCGCGGGAATTCTCCTCGCCAGCCTGCTCTGCATGGGCACGGCGCGAGCCTCGGCGAAGAGCGATGCCGCGGTCGCGGCCGCGGAATAGGCTCGCGTCAGGGAACCAGGACGATCTTGCCGAAATGGGCGTTGGTGCGCATATGCGCTTGCGCCGTTTCGGCCTCGTCGAGCTTGAAGACGCGGTCAATCGGCAGAGATAGCTTGCCGGCCGTCACGTCCTGCCACAGATCCTCGCGCATGCGCCGCACTTCCTCGCGCAATTCGGCGAGCGAGCGGGTGCGATGCGTGACGCCGAGATAGGCGATACGCTTCTGGGCGTGGAGATCATAGTCGAACTCGCCGCGCGAGCCGCCGAGGCGGCCGACATTGATGATCCGTCCCAGGACCGCGGTCGCCGCCATGTTCTGATTGGCGACGCTCGCCGAGATCATGTCGATGATGAGATTGACGCCTTTGCCGCCAGTCGCAGCCACGACCTCCTCGGGCCAGTCGGGCTTGCGCGTATCGATCG